>JADZBZ010000115.1 GCA_020851835.1 Acidobacteriota bacterium | reverse complement strand
GGACCTGAATCTCGTGTCGCTTGAGCATGTCGATCATCCTTTCCCTCGCCGGAGACTGAATCTCCGACGATTGTCTGGCCCCGAGGGACTACCGGGAGGTGGCCAGAATTTCCGGAAAGAATGGGGTCAGAATTATGAGGTCGCTTCGTCGTCCGCGCCAGCCGCTCCAGACCACCGGCGCCATCCAGACGGCACACAGCCTCTCGAAGCCGCCGCTCCTGCAGCGCACGTGAGCTCGCTTCTCAGCCCAATCCAGGACATGGAGGAGGTGTCGGCTGGATCGGCATAGCCGAGGTGGCTCGCTGCCTCGACGAACGGCCGCCCGCGCAGAGCTCTCATGGCGTTCTCGATGACGTCTTCGACAGACGTCGTCGCGTAGCCTTGGCGATCTGCGCGTAGCGAGACGTGGCCGTCGACAAGTCTCGGACGGCAGGCCAATCCCTGCGCTCAACAGACGACATCAACGCCCGCTCGTCCGCATCCTCGGAGACGATTGGCGATCGGCCCGAGGGCTTCCCGTCGTTCGGCTTCGACCGTCGACGCGTGTGGGAGCTCTTCATGGCGCGAGCCGGCATGGCGCACGCACTTGCGGTGGAGCCGGTCGCCTGGGTGACCGTCTGGTTCGGCGCAAGGGCATCCTGGACCGGCTACGATGGTGTCGGTATCGGCCGGTCATCACATGGACGGAACACCGCTGGTCGTCGACCGGCGCTCGTCGGTCGAATTGAAGATCCGCCTCTTCCGCTCGCTGTTTCGCGGCCGCGAAGACGTCTACCCTCGTCGCTTCGAGAGTCGGAAGACTGGCAAATCTGGATACGCGCCGGCGTGCTCGAACGAGTGGGTGCGCGGCATCTGCGAGAAGCCGAGAATCAAGTGCGCCGAGTGCCAGCACCGGCGGTTCCTGCCGGTGACCGACGACGTCATTCGCTGGCATCTTTCGGGCGAGGATGAGCACCGGCAGCCGTTCGTCGCTGGCGTCTATCCACTACGTCTGGACGAGTCCTGCTGCTTCCTTGCCGCCGACTTCGACAAGGCGAACTGGCAGGACGACGCGGCGGCCTTTCTGCGAACGTGTCGGCGCCTCGACCTCGATGTTGCGCTGGAACAATCGCGATCAGGTCGCGGCGGACATGTCTGGATCTTCTTCGAGCAGGCGATTCCGGCGGCGCTCGCGCGGCGCCTCGGCTCACACCTCCTGACCGAGACCATGGAGGGGCGCCCTGACGTGGGACTGGACTCGTACGATCGGCTGTTTCCCAATCAAGACACGTTGCCGCAGGGCGGATTCGGCAATCTCATCGCGCTGCCTTTGCAGAAGGGGCCGCGCGAGCGCGGTCATAGCGTCTTCCTCGGCGAGCGTCTTGTGCCATGGGCCGACCAATGGGCGTTTCTGGCGCGCATCCGCAGGGTCGAACGCTCGCAGGTCGAACACCTCGTGCAAGAGGCCGAGCGCCGCGGCCGCATTCTCGGCGTTCGGCTGCCGCCCCAGGAAGACGGCGACGATGAACCGTGGACCGTGGCACCGTCCCGTCGCCATCGGGAGGCGCCGATCGCCGGCGCCCTCCCCTCAACGCTGGAGTTGATTCTCGGCAACCAGATCTATATCGGCAAGGAGGGGCTCAATCCCGGGCTACGGAACCGCCTGCTCCGCCTTGCGGCCTTCCAGAACCCCGAGTTCTACAAAGCGCAGTCGATGCGGCTGTCGACCTACGACAAGCCGCGCGTCATCGCCTGCGCCGAGGACTACCCCCATCACGTTGGTCTTCCACGGGGCTGTCTCGACGAGCTGCGAGACATGCTCCAGCACCTTGGGATTCGGCCGACTGTTCGAGACAAGCGGCATACAGGTCGACGGCTTGACGTGACCTTCCAGGGGGAACTGCGGCGTGATCAGCAAGTCGCGGCGGATGCGGTCCTCGCGCACGACACCGGCGTACTGGCGGCCACCACCGCATTCGGGAAGACGGTCGTGGGCGCATGGCTGATCGCGAGACGCGGCGTCAACACGCTCGTGCTCGTCCATCGACGCCAGCTGCTCGATCAGTGGGTGGAGCGTCTGTCGACGTTCCTTGGCGTCCCTGCCAAGTCGATTGGGCGCATCGGTGGCGGTCGAAACACGCCGACGGGGCTCCTGGATGTCGCGGTCATTCAGAGCCTGGTCAAGAGGGGCGTCGTCGACGATCGTGTGGCCGGCTACGGCCACCTGATCGTGGACGAGTGCCACCACCTGTCGGCCCACAGCTTCGAACAGGTCGCTCGACAGGCGAAGGCGCGGTTCGTGCTCGGGCTGTCGGCAACCATGGCGCGGAAGGATGGGCACCACCCGATCATCTTCATGCAGTGTGGTCCGGTCCGACACCGAGTGAACGCTCGGGCACAGGCGGCATCGAGACCTTTCGGGCACTTCGCCCTTGTTCAGCCGACCTCGTTCCTTCCGACGCGCGCGCCCCACACTGACAAACGCGTCGAGTTCCAGACGCTCTATCAGGAACTGGTGGAGGATGACGCGCGCAACCAGCGCATCTGCGCCGACGTTCTCCAGGCGGTCCACGCGGGACGGTCGCCGCTCGTGCTCACGGAGCGCAACGACCATCTCGACCAGTTGGAGCGAGAGCTGGTCCAGACCGTGCGACATCTGGTCGTGTTGCGCGCGGGCATGGGCAAGAAGCAGCGGCAGGCGCTCAGCGATCGGATGGCGGCCGTTCCCCAGGACGAGGCCAGGGTCATCCTGGCGACCGGCAAATACATCGGCGAAGGGTTTGACGACGCTCGATTGGACACGCTGTTCCTGACGCTGCCCGTTTCGTGGCGCGGGACCATCGCCCAGTATGCCGGCCGCCTGCACCGGCTGCACGACAGCAAGCGCGAGGTCCGGATCTATGACTACGCGGATCTCAACGTCCCCATGCTGGGACGCATGTTCGACCGCCGCTGCCGGGGCTATGAGGCCGTCGGCTATACGGTCCTGTTGCCGGCGAGCGCGATTCCGGGATGGCCGTCCGACGTCGTCTTGCCGTCCGATCCGGTCTGGAAGCGCGACTACGCTGGCAGTGTGCGCCGACTGGTCCGGGACGGCGTGGATACGCCGCTGGCACGCTTGTTCGTGCACGCGGCGCGCACGTTCCCTGCGGACGCCGACGGTGTGGATCGAGCCCGGAGCGCGACGGAGGCATTTCTGTACCGGCGGCTCGAGACACTCCCCGACACCCATGGCCGATTCCGTCTCAATGTCGCGCTCCCGATTCCGTTCGACGGCCAGAGCCGGCTGGAAGTCGATCTACTCTGCGCCGATGCGCGCGTGGCAATCGAACTGGATGGCGCGCAACACCTCGCAGACCCCTTGGCGTACCGAAGGGATCGACACAAGGACCAGCTCCTTCGTTCGCGGCGTTCTTCGTCCACGCGGCTTGGGCAGACGTCGTGGCGGGAGGCTCGCCAATCGTCCAACTCCGACTCCTACAGCGGCGCCCAACTCCACGCTGCTTCGCCACCCTCGCCAGCTCCGAGTCTGCCCCTCCCATGCTCAAGCCGCGACCACGATGGCTCCAGTCCTCTGGACGCCCGATCTCAGCAAACACCTCTGGGCGCGTTTCCACGCCTCGAACCCGCCGTCGAGTGCGCAGGCGTCGGTCCATCCGCGGTCGACGAGCTGTTGTGCCACACACACGGCCCAGCAGCATACCCTCGCCTCGGACACGCGGCGGCCGCGCTCCGCTATACTGCGGCCGTGGACACGTCGGGGCTGCCTGGCGCTGAGCTGATCGAGCAGGGTT
Organism: Acidobacteriota bacterium; assembly: GCA_020851835.1. Taxonomy (GTDB): domain Bacteria; phylum Acidobacteriota; class Vicinamibacteria; order Vicinamibacterales; family UBA2999; genus VFZN01. The sequence continues at coordinate 6,699 of JADZBZ010000115.1, read as the reverse complement.
TGCAGGATCTCGCGGCCGGCCGCGAGACCGACGCCGCGTTCCTCGTACTGATCGGCGCCCCGCGCCTCGGGCGCCTGGGATTTTCCGTGCCGCCACCGCCCACCGAATGGTTCTCGGCGCCTCATGCCCCCTCCCCTGAACACCGCCTCTACGCGCGGCTGGCGAGCGCGAATCCCGACTCGGCGCATTCGCGCTACAACGCGCTCATCCGCACGCTCGTGAGCTTCGAACGGGCTGGCGAATGCGTGAGCTGACCGACGCCGCCCGCCTGCGACAGTTCATGCGCCTGCTCGGCCGACGCGCCCGCGCATCGGGCCGCGTGTACCTCGTCGGCGGTGCATGCGCCGTCCTGCTCGAATGGCGTCCGACCACGATCGACATCGACCTGGAATTCGATCCGTCGCTCGAGCCGCTCCTGCGCGATATCCCGGAACTCAAGGAGGAACTGCGAGTGAACGTCGAGTTGGCGTCGCCAGCGCACTTCATCCCCCCGCTGCCGGGCTGGCGCGAACGCAGCCCTTTTGTCTCGCGTGAGGGGCTCATCGACTTCCATCACTACGACTTCTATGCGCAGGCACTGTCGAAAATCGAACGCGCGCACGCGAAGGATCGTGACGACGTCCGGGAGATGGCAAGGCGGAAACTGATCGAGCCGCGCCGCCTACTGGAGTTCTTCGAGGAGATCGCGCCGGAGCTGTACCGTTATCCGGCCCTCGATCCGCCGTCGTTTCGGCGCGCCGTGGAGCGCGCGGTGACAACGCTCGAGGCGTGACCGCCTACCTGGCGGTCGCGTGCGGGTAGACGCAGGCGGCACCTAAACTGGCGAGCCGAAGCCCGGATCGTCTCTTCCGCGCGTGAGACGACTCTGCTTCACGACGCGAAGGCATGCCTCAAGCTGTCAAAGTTGCTGCAATGCCTTCTGGGTAGCTCGTGGCCGTGAGCCCCAACGCCCGCTCGGCCTTGCTGCTGTCGAAGCGGTAATCGTGCTCGAACTGATAGAGCATCTCCATGTTCTCGCGCACCACGGGGACGAAGAGTCCCATGAGGAACAGCATCCAGCGCGGGGCCACTTGCAAGGCGTAGGGCCTTCCCGATAGCTCGCAGGCGATGCGCACGAACTGTTCCCCAGTCATCGGTTCCTTGCTGGTGAGCGCGTGCCAGATTTGACCATACGCCGACGTCGTGTTCCCCAGCAGGGCGAGACAGCGTCCGGCATCGGGCGTGTAGGTGAAGGTGTGCACGGCTTTGGCGTTGCCGATCCACTGCGGCGTTCTCTTGGCCTTCAAGCGTTCCGTGACAGTGGCGTGCGTGAGGCTCAGCACGGCGCCAGGGCCGTAGAAGTCGGCCGCACGCACGATCATGGCCCGCAGTTCGCCCCGCCTCACCTCGTCCATGAGCATCGTGGCGATTCGTGCACGGACCTCACCCTTTCGGCTGCAGGGGTTGTAGGGTGTGTCCTCGGTCATCACACCCTCCACCCGGCCGTACGCGTAGACGTTGTCGAAGAATACGAGCGCGCTGCCATGGCGCTTGCAGGCGTCAATGGTGTTGCGCATTACCTTGGGCCATTGTTCGTGCCACACTCTGTGGTCGTATTTCAGGCCAGCCACCAGGTAGGTGACCGCGCTGCCCGCGACCGCGTCTGCGGTGGTCTTGGCATCGAGCAGGTCAGCACGAAAGAGTTCGTCCGTTGCGTTCACCTGCTTCGGTGAACGACTTACCTGGCGGATGCGGGTCGAGTATGGCGGGAGGTGGCGCGACAGCTCGCGACCGATGACGCCGTTGGCGCCGAGAATGGTCTGCATAAGGACAGCCTCATGTGGCGAGGATCCGAGCCTCGTGCGGTGGCGTGCTGATTATAGCCCGCACGCCTCACCTGAACCCCGCGCACAAGACGATCGTCGTCATCAACGGTGAAGAACGGGTACCGTTCCTCGAGATCGCCCGCCGCGGTCGCGGCGATCTCCACGCGGTAAGCCATGCTTGCGGCGGAGCCGACCGAACACCTGACGCGCGGGTTTCGTGCCACCGGCCTAGCCAATTCGCAGGACGTCGCCGATCGCGCGCCGGGCGCGACGGCAGCCGCCACGGGACATCGGGCCTCCCGTCGAGGACTGGAGTCACGGCTAGCGTTTCGCGGCCTTGCGCTTCTGCGTGTGGGCTCTTTGTTCGGCCCAGTACTGCCGCATGCGCTCCGCGATGGCCCGTCGCTTCGCCGGAGTCGGCCCAGGTCTGCCACTTGGGCGCCGGGACGCGGCCGTCTTCGTCTTCACCGACGCCGTGACCTTCGATGGCTTCTTCGATGCCGTCGACTTCGCTGGGGCTGGTCGCTTGGTCGTGACGCTCGCCACCGAGACCGCCCTGGGCGAAGACGCAGGGGCGATCTCGATCCCGAACACTTCCGAGAGATCGTCATGCGCGAGCACCTTCGCGCGCGCCGGTTTCTTGGTCTTCGACAGATCGGAGCCGGCTTTCGCGATCAAGTCCCGCTGATCGACCTTCCGTAGCGTGAAGAGCAGCTCGGGCTGATCGTCCAATCGGGTGCCGATGCCGTACAGGACGGCTGCCACGTGTTTGCACATCGACGCCCAGTCTGGACAACTGCACGTGAACAGGATGTCCTTCGGCGACGGGAACAACCCGGCCTTGTCCTGGCACAAGCGCGTCATGACGCTCTTCGAGAAACGGCCCTGCAACAGCTCGACGAGCGAGTCGATGGCGCCCGAGCAGTCCCGGCACATGGCGGCCCACCGGGCTCGCGGCAACGCGCCGACCGTCACCGTGACGTCGTACAGGCTCGTGCCACTCACGAGCGCCGCGACGGTGCCCGGTCCGACCTGCAAATCGACAACGGATCCGTTGCGCACGTAGGTCCGGCCGCGCGGGAGCCGATTCGCAAAGTCGCTGTATCGTTCGAGGTTGCCGCACCAGGCTTCACCCCAGAACGTCCGGGCGATCGTGCGGCCTTCGATGACGACCGGCGACAGGTGGCGCCCCTTCTTCCGGAGAGTTGCCAGTTCGCGCGCGGCGCGCGCCCGCCGAGCGTGCACCGAGACGTAGGGTCTGAAACCGTACATGTAGTCGTTGTCGTCCACCGTCACTCCTCTATCTCACCTGGCTCTGGCGTTCACTCGCCCGCCGCGGTATGGAGGTCAAGCGTCACGAGCTTCAACAGCTCGTCGTCTCTCATCTCGGTCAACAGCATCTCGCCACCACCTTCGAGCAGATCCTGGGAGAGCTGCCGCTTCGAGTCGATGAGCTGATCGATGCGTTCTTCCACCGTTCCCCGGCACACGAACTTGTGCACGAGCACGTTCTTGGTCTGGCCGATGCGGAAGGCCCGGTCTGTGGCCTGGTTCTCGACGGCCGGGTTCCACCAGCGATCGAAATGCACGACGTGCGAGGCGGCGGTCAGGTTGAGGCCAGCGCCGCCGGCCTTCAGCGAGAGGACGAAGAACGGGACGCGCTCGTCCTCCTGGAACTGCCTCACGAGCGACTGTCGCTTCCCGACGGCCGTCTCGCCATGCAGGACGAGGCCCGCGCGGCCGAAGACGGATTCGAGGAAGCTCGCCAAAGGCGCGGTCATCTCGCGGAATTGCGTGAAGACGAGCACCTTCTCCTGCTTCGCCGCGATGACCTCCGCGATCTCGCGTAGTCTGGCGAGCTTACCACTGTCAGCCTCGCGCCACGAGCCGTCGCCCAGCCACTGCGACGGGTGATTGCAGATCTGCTTGAGGCGCATCAGCGATGCCAGTACTGCGCCGCGACGCTTCATCCCCTCCGCTCGAGAGAGCTCGGCTGTCAAGTCGGCCACCGCCTGCTGGTAGAGCGCGGCTTGCGGGCGCGTCAAGTAGCAGAATGCCCGCACTTCGGTCTTGTCGGGCAGGTCCGCAATGACCGACGGGTCGGTCTTCAGGCGCCGCAGGATGTACGGGCGCACGAGCGCACGCAACGGGGCGAACGGGTTGTGCGGTTGGGACGAGAGGCGCTTGGTGAACACCGAAAATGCCTTCCCCGATCCCAGGAGACCGGGGTTGAGGAAGTCGAAGATGGACCAGAGATCGCCGAGCCGATTCTCCACCGGTGTCCCACTGAGGGCGATGCGCGCCCGCGCGTCGATCTGCTTGGCGGCCCGCGTCTGCTTGGTACCGGGCGTCTTGATCGCCTGCGCCTCGTCGAGGATGGCGAGGCGCCACGGCATCGACAGCAGCGCGGGTGCGCGAAGCAGCGACCCATAGCTCGTGATGACGAGATCGACGTCGGCCACCCGGTCGCGGTCGAGCGCCTTCAATTGAGCGTTGGTCATCGCTGACGGATGCGCGACGATCGCGGTCAGAGTCGGGGCGAACCGTGCGATCTCCGCCGCCCAGTTGGCCAGTAGAGACGCCGGCGCAACGAGCAGGCTGGCGTGCCGCGGCTCGTGACCTTCCGGTGGCGGGGTCCCTCCCCCGCTCCACGCCGCTTCGCTTGCGGCGGGAGTCCTTTTCAAGACCAGGAGCAACGCCAGCACCTGCATGGTCTTACCCAGACCCATGTCGTCGGCGAGGCAGGCGCCCAGGCCGAGGCTGGAGAGCAGGTGCAGCCATCGGACGCCGGTCTGCTGATAGGGACGCAGCGTCGCCTTCAGTTCTGCGCCAGGATCGAGCTGGGCCAACTGGGCGGGGTCGCGAAGGCCGGCAAGTGTCTCTGTCAGCCACGGCCCGGCGACGACGGAGGACCACTCGGGCGCGGCGGCCACGCCGGTGTCGCCCGGCACGGGCGCGCCAGCGAGAAGGCGCATCGCTTCGCCGAAGGAGAGGCCATCCTTCGCCGCGGTCGTCTCCACGGCTCGGAACTGATCGAGCATTTGGCTGAGCCTGTGGCCGTCGACCTCCACCCACCGCCCACGCACCAGATGCAAGCCGTTCGCGGCGGTGAGGAGCTGCTCGATCTCCGCCTTCGTCAGCGGGTCGCCGTCGAGGCTCACACCCATCTTGAAATCGAGGAGCGCGTCGGTCCCGAGGCCCGATGGCGGTCTGCCGCCGACAGTGGCGGTGACCTGCGGGCGTGGGGGACGATTCGCTCGCCACGAGGCCGGTACGCGCACGATGACGCCAGCGGCCTCGAGACGCGGCACATCGGTGAGCAGTTGAAAGGCCTCGGCCGGGGTCCACCGCAAGGGGTGATAGATCTCGCCCGCGTCGACCATCGTCTTCAGCCACGGACACTCGGCGGCGGCGCGCTGGACCGGTACGAGCAACGAAAGCAGACGCGGTTTGTTCGCGGCGCCTGCGTATTCGCTCAGCGCACGACCGAGCGGGACGTGCTGTGCCTTGGCGTCTTTCGAGAGTTGGGTCGTGTAGGTCGCAAGAAACGCGAACGGGGCCTCATCATCGCGGCGGTTCTCGGCGAGGTTGAAGTGGACGCGGCCAACGACGTGCCACGATGGGTTCTTGCCTTGGAGAAACGTCTGGACCGACGTCTTCACGTCGGCGAGCTCGGATCGAAAGGCCTCACCGGTCTCGGCCCAGAGGTGTTCGAGCACGGCGGTCGTGATGTACTCGGCGCCGGTCATGGGCGGGGCGGCCGCGGCGATGGCCCCGAGCTCGCTCGTCTCTGGCGGGGGGATGGGCACGGAATGGCCGTCGATGTCAGGGAGGGTGCAGATGCTCGCGACCAACCGCGCGCCGAAATCGCGCCAGTACGCGAAATCTGCGGGAAGCGCGGTCCCGACCTCCGCGGCCCCAAGCTCGAGCAGGCCGTGACCTGAGCCACGACCGAAGGCGCGCTCGAGCCTGCGCAAGGATGCGCTCGGCAGTGGGTCGGCGTCGTCTGCGGCGGCGAGCCGCAAGTGGCCGCGCGGGGTCAGCGCGAGTGAGGGCATGCGCGGGGCTCGCTAGACGTCCCGGAGACGGCCGGATGCGTACTTGTGCAGGACGCTCGAGATCAGTGTCTGGTACGGCAGGCCCTCCGTGAGCGCTCGCTTCTGAATCGCCTCGAGATCTCTGCTCGACAGCCGGATGTTTAGCCGCCGGTCTTTGCGGAAGGTCGCCTTTGCGGAGCGGGCGTATCGAGTTCGCTCGCGCTTCGCCTCAGAGGTGGGCCTCCACTCCCCGCGCTCGACCGACTCGAGCAGTTCCTTCTCGTCGGCATCAAGCTTCATGGTCAACCTCCTCAGCAAGGTACGGCTGAACAAGGCCTGGGGACACGGCTATGACTTGGCGTGGTACGCGAAAGAGCTCGAATACATGAGCCCTCCGAATCGTCATCCACCCACGTCCAGCCGCTTTCAGCCACGGCTCGCATGGCGCAGCCGATGCGCAAGGCGCGGGCGCTCGAAACGATACCCGGCGAGCTGGTCTTTCAGCGCGTCGAACTCCGCCAGCGTCTGGACGACGACCATGACGTCGGCGTCATTGGTCATGCGGGCAGGACGAGCGTCGAGCAATCGTTCACCAGCGCCCCGACGGATCCCGAAGGGCACGCCGAGCTCCCGCAGCCCGCGCTCCAGGTCCGGGACGACGGGCAGCAGTGTCGGCTCAATGCGCGCCATCGTTCAGCACCATCGGGAGCAGCAGATCGGCCGCCTCGAGCCGGGCCGTGTCAACGCCTTTGAGACAACCTGATTCAGCGTTTACTGTAGCGACTCCATCGAATTGATCCTTGAGATCGATGGTGTGTCAGCGACGAGGTGTGGCCCAGCGGTCTCCCGAGGCTGCG
>JADZBZ010000114.1 GCA_020851835.1 Acidobacteriota bacterium | reverse complement strand
TGGGGACCCACGGACGCGGCGCCCTGGGCCGCCTGTTCATGGGCAGCGTTGCCGAGCGGGTGGTGCGGTCGGCGCCGTGCCCCGTGCTGACCGTACGGAGCGAGGAACGCGACTTCGTGCGGCCCGACTCGCTGGCGCCGGCAGCGCCAGCCTGACGAGGTTCAGCGTTCGTTCCACTTCAGCTTCTGCCGCAGCACCTCGAAATAGCTGCGCGCCGAGGCGCGCACGAGGCGCAGGGGCCGCGCCGCACGCGTGATGGTCACGGGATGGTCGGCGGGCAGGGGAAAGCCCGACTGGCCGTCCACGGTGACGTACACCTCGTCGCCGGCGACGGCTGCGGTCGGCACGACGCGCACCTCGCGCTCGGCGGGAATCACGACGGGCCGATTGCTCAGGGTATGCGGCGCGATGGGCGTGATGAGAATCGCATCGAGCGAGGGATGCACGATGGGGCCGCCCGCCGACAGGTTGTAGGCGGTGGATCCGGTGGGGCTGGCCACGATGAGCCCATCGGCCCGCACGGTGGTCACGAACTGCTCGCCGACCCACACGGACAGTTCGACCATTCGCGACAGCGCGCCGCGCGTGAAGACGATGTCGTTGAGCGCGATGAGCCCGCGCGCGGGGTCGTGCCCCTCGGCCGCGGTGCCGGTGACCGGGCCGCCGGTGCCGACGGTGGCCCGCAGCATCATGCGCTCGTCGTGCGATGCCCGACCGTCGACCACCGCGTCGAGCGACGCAAACAGCTCGGGCCGTGTGATTTCGGTGAGGAAACCCAGCGAGCCGAAATTCACGCCGAGAATCGGGATGTCGCGGTCGGCGGCGGCGATGCGATCGGCCATGGCCAGCAGGGTACCGTCACCGCCCAGCACCAGCATCAGGTCCACCATACCGGGCAGACGATCGCGATCCACCACCACCCGCGGTTCGGTGGCCGGGGGCAGGCCCTCCGCCGTCTCGGGCGACCACACGGCGTCCACCCCGTGCCGGGCCATCCATGCTTCGATGGCGACCAGCGTCTCGCCGACGTCGGCAAGGCGCGGCTTGGCGACAATGCCGATTCTCACGCCCTCGCCTCCAGCAGCATCAGGAACTCCTTGTTGCCGCGCGCACCGGTGATGGGCGACTCGGTGAGACCGCGACGCTCGAATCCTACCGCAGCGGCCGCCGAGGTGACCGAGGCGATCACGCGCTGGTGCACGTCGGGATCGGAGACCACTCCGCGCTTTCCCACGTCGCGGCGCCCCGCTTCGAACTGCGGCTTGACCAGGGCGATGACGCGAGCGGCGGATGACAGGAGCGGTGGCAGCGCCGGAAAGATGAGACCGAGTGAGATGAACGACACGTCAATCGACACCAAGTCGGCGCCCGCGCCGAGGTCCGGCAGATCGGCGCGCGTCAGATGGCGGGCATTGACGCCTTCGATGACGGTGACCCTGGGGTCGGTGCGCAGCTTCCAGTGAATCTGGCCGTGCCCCACGTCGATGGCGATGACTCGCCGGGCGCCGCGCTGGATCAGGACGTCGGTGAAACCACCCGTGGATGCGCCGATATCCAGAGCGAGCGCGCCCGCGACGTCGATGTCGAACGTCTCGAGCGCATGCGCGAGCTTGAGCCCGCCGCGACTCGCCCAGGGGTGATCGGGTCCGAGCACCCGAAGGTCCGAGGCGACATCCACCACGGTGCCAGCCTTCAGCGCGCCCCGGCCGTTGATGTCCACCTGACCGGCCAGGATGAGGGCGCGGGCCTTCTCCCGGGACTCGACCAGGCCCTTGTGCACGAGCAGGGCGTCGAGGCGCATGCGACCGGTCATGTACGGCGTTCGACCACCCAACGCGCCAGGGCTGGCAGTTGCGAGCCGCTCAGCCCAGGGTCGGCCAGGGCGGCGTCCGCGCGGACCAGGCACTCGTCGGCGAGCGCCTTCGAGCGCACCAGCCCGTGGAGCGACACATAGGTCGGCTTTCCCGCGGCTGCGTCCTTGCCCGGTGTCTTGCCGAGATCGGCCGATGCGCCCTCGACATCGAGCACATCGTCGACGATCTGGAACGCCAGGCCGATCTCGCGCGCGAAGCGATCGAGCGCCGCGAGCGCTGCCGGGGGCGCGCCGCCCATGATGGCGCCGGCGGTGACCGACGCGCGGATGAGCGCACCCGTCTTCCGCGCGTGCATGTCGGCGAGCCGCTCGGCGTCCACGGGCGCCGGCTCCCCGCGGCCGGCCCGCGCCCGGTCGTGACGGGGAGACGGATCGGCCTCGAGATCCAGCGCCTGGCCGCCGACCATCCCCGCCGCGCCGGCCGCTTCGGCGACTGTGGCCAGTACCCGCAGCTTACGTGTCTGCAGCAGCGGATCGCCATCGCTCACCGGCAAGCGCGCGAGCAGTGCGAAGGCGGCAGCCTGCAGCCCGTCGCCGGCGAGGATGGCCATCCCCTCGCCATGAACCACGTGCGAGGTCGGTCGCCGGCGGCGCAGGTCGTCGTCGTCCATGGCCGGCAGGTCGTCGTGGATGAGAGAGTAGGTGTGGATCAACTCCAGCGCGCAGGCGGCGGGCATGGCGAGGCGGAGCGCCTCGGCCTCATCGGCCGACACCACCGCCTCGCAGGCGGCCAGGACGAGCAGGGGGCGCAGACGCTTGCCCCCTCCAAGGAGGGAGTACCGCATCGCATCGGCGATGACGGGCGGACACGCCGGTGGCGCTGGCAGGGCCTCGGCGAGCGCCACCTCGATCGCCGCCCGGCGCCGCTCCAGATAGTCGGCCAGTTCCACGCCCGCGCTACGCCTCGTCGTCGCGGTCGAGGCCCAGGTCCGGCGACGCCGGCTTCGCCTCCCCCCGCTCGTTGAGGACCTCGATCCGCCGCTCGGCCGCCTCGAGCCGGCCGTGGCAGTAGCGCGACAGCGTGACGCCGCGCTCGTACAGCCCGAGCGAGGCCTCGAGCGGCATGTCGCCTTCCTCGAGCTTCTTGACGATGCCTTCGAGCTCGGCGATGGCGGCTTCGAAGTCCTTGATGGTGGGATCCATGTCGCCTGTCGATTGTATCGCGGCGATTCAGACCCGTGCCGGCGGCGTCGTGTTCGCAGGGCGCACCCACTCTCGAGAAGACGGTCGCGCCGCCAGCGCCGGGCAGCTCCGGCGAAGAGATATTCATTCCATATTGTCTAGGGCTCGATGACGCGCGCGTGCAGTTCGCCACGCTCGAGCGTCACGCGAATGCCATCGCCCGGGGCGAGCGCGCCCGCATCGGTGAGGATACGGGTGCGCTCGTCGTTCCAGCACACCGCGTAGCCGCGGCCGAGCACGGCGAGCGGGCTCAGTCCGTCGAGCCGCGCGGCCGCCCCCCGAAACCGTGACTGAGCGGCGTGGAGCCGGCGCGCGGTCGCGCCGTCGAGTCGTCCGGCGAGCGTCACCAGGGCGGCGCGCATGGCGCCCAGGCGATAACGCGGATCGAATCGTGTCACCGCCTGGCGAAGCGTCTCGAACTGTCGCGTCCGTCGCGCCTGCCCGAGCCGGGCGGCCGCGGCCAGAGCGGCGCCCAACTCCGATACGTGGCGCGCCCGCCAGGCCACGCGGCCGGTGAAGCCGGCGAGCGCGGGCCGTCCGGCCAGCGCGTGGACCCGTGCCTCCAGGCGGCGTACCCGTCCGTGCACCGCGGAGGTCACCCGGTGCGCCAGGCGGTCGATGTGTGCGATGAACTCGTCTTTCTTTCGCACGACGAGTTCCGCGGCCGCCGACGGCGTCGGTGCCCGCAGATCGGCGACGAAGTCGGCAATCGTGAAGTCGGTCTCGTGGCCCACGGCAGAGATGACGGGAATCGGACAGGCGGCGATGGCCCTGGCCACCTCTTCCTCGTTGAACGCCCGGAGATCTTCCAGCGATCCGCCGCCGCGACCGACGATGACGACATCCACATCGTCACTGCGCGCGACGTGCCGGAGCGCGCGGGCGATGTCGGCCGCAGCGCCCTCACCCTGCACGCGCGTCGGCGCGATCACGACGTGCGCGTTGGGGTAGCGGCGGCGCAGGATGCGCACGATGTCGCGCAGGGCCGCGCCGTCGATGGAGGTCACCACTCCGATACGGCGCGGCAGGGCCGGAAGCGCGCGCTTGCGCGCCTCGTCGAACAGGCCCTCGGCGGCCAATTGGCGCTTGAGCTGCTCGAAGGCGAGTTGCAGGGCCCCCAGCCCTTTCGGCTCCAGGTGCTCACAGACCAACTGATACTCGCCCTTCGGCTCGTAGACGCTCAACCGTCCACGCGCCACCACCTGCAGGCCGTCGTCGGGCTTGAACTTCAGGTGCCGCAGGGTGGATCGGAACACCACGCCCTTGATCTGCGCGCCGGCGTCCTTGAGCGTGAAATAGAAGTGGCCGGAGTTCCAGGCGCGCCCGTTCGAGATCTCGCCCTCGACCCAGACTTCGGCGAATGCCGATTCGACCACGCCGCGCAGGCGCGCCGACAACTCGGACACCGACAGCACCCGACGCCGATCGGCCACGGACGGCGCAAGAGGCGCACGGGCCGCGGAGTGCTCGCGGGCGGTCACGGCCAGGGGGGGCTGCGACCCGCGCGCGGGTGCTGTCGGGAGCTTGGGCCTCCGAGTGTCCGGCGGGGTCTCCGGCTCGTCGTCGAAGGGGAGCTGGCTCACGGGCTCGTCCCGGCGAGCAGGCGCGCGGCCAGGGCGTCCAGGTCCGCGGCGCTGAGGTTGACGCGTTCGATTGAGACGGCACACCCCGACTCCGCGTCCGCGGTGACGACAACGCCGTTCAGTCGTGGTTCCCCGGTCGCGGGCTCGAAGCGCACGGGCAAACCCGTCCGGAAGCGTGCGATGACGGCTTCGCGGTCCACCCCAATCACCCCGTCGTGCGGACCGGTCATGCCGGCATCGGTCAGGCACGCGGTGCCGCCCGGCAGGAGGCGCTCGTCGGCGGTCTGCACGTGCGTGTGGGTGCCGATCACCGCCGTGACCCGCCCGTCGAGCCACCACGACAGCGCGATCTTTTCGGAGGTGGCTTCGGCATGGACATCCACGAGAACCACCCGCGCTCCCTGCGCGTGCAGCTGCGCGATCTCACGATCGGCTGCTGCGAACGGATCGTCCAGGGGCGGGAGGAACACGCGGCCCATGACGTTGACGACCCCCACCGGCGGACCGCCGGACACCTCCACCATCACCGCGCCGCGGCCGGGCGTTCCCGCGGGGTAGTTGGCGGGCCGCAGGAGCCTGGGCTCCTGATCGATGAACGTGAGCGCCTCGCGTCGATCCCACGAGTGGTTGCCGCCGGTGATGCAGTGGACGCCCGCCTTGAAGATTTCGTCGGCGTGGGCCCGCGTGATGCCCGCGCCGGCAGTGGCGTTCTCTCCGTTGGCCACCACCACGTCGATGGTCCACGCCCGCGTGAGCAGCTTCACGGCGCGCGTCACCAGCTCGCGCCCCGGTCGCCCGACGATGTCCCCGATGAAGAGCAGCTTCAATCAGGCGCCCGCTTCAACCGGGACCATGATTTCGCGGCCCCGGCGCTCGACGATCTTCGGCAGGACGATCCTCAGCTCTCCCTGCGACAGCCTGGCCCGCGCCCGGGACGCGTCCACCGCAACGTCGATGCGGACCGCCCGCGCGAAGCGCCCGAAGTCGCGCTCGATGAGGTGATAGCTGCGCGGCGTTGGCGACGGTTCGGCCCGTTCCTTTTCGCCGACGATGATGACGACCCCGCCCTTGATCATGATACGGAGTCGGTCGGGACCAAGGCCAGGCAGGTCGACCACCACCTCCACGGCCTGATCCGTTTCGAGCACGTCGAGTGTGGGCGAGCACTCGCCCGAGACGAACGCTGGGCGCTCGGGCCGGTGGCGGGCCAGGTCCTCGAACAGCCGCCGTACCTCGTCCGCCAGGTCGGGCGGATCGTGGGGGGAGGCAATGAAGGTCATCGCTCCGATTCTAACGCGCCGCGCCTGGCGGGGTGGCGGGCGTTATGCTCGATTGACGGGCGGCGGGCCGGAACGGACGGATTCCCGTCAACGGCACGCCGGACAGGAGGATGTTGAGGTGTTCCTGCACACGACTGGATGCGTCATCGCGGCGCTGATTCTGATGGCCGCGCCACTCCTCGTCTCCGCCACGGCGAACCAGGCTGGCGGGAGTCTGACGGCCGGCGCCCGCGGCCCGACCGAGGAGGGCGCCGAGTTGTACCGTGGTTACTGCGCGGCGTGTCATGGCGCCGGTGGCGTCGGCGACGGGCCGGTGGCCAGCGCCCTGAAAACCCGGCCGACCAACCTGACACGGCTGGCCGCGACCAACAGGGGGATCTTCCCGGCACAGCGCGTGGCCATGGTGCTCGAGTTCGGCGTCATGGTCGCCGCCCACGGCACCACCGACATGCCCACCTGGGGAGCGACCTTCCGGGCGATGGGCGACGACGTCTTGGTGCGCCAGCGGGTCGCTGCGCTCACCCGGCACCTCCAGACGCTCCAGGTCCGGTAGAGGTAGGGTCGGGCATCACCGCCGGCCGCAATGGCCACTGGCTCGGAAGTAATTGAGTGTATAACACTAAGATTTTATGCTTGACTAATGCTCATCATAGATCTATTCTTGTTCTCGTCACGGGAGGCACGACATTCATATGGCAAAGCGCGTCATCGGCATCGATCTCGGCACGACCAACTCGGCGGTGGCCGTCATTGAAAACGGGCAGGCCGTCGTGGTCGTCAACCAAGAGGGGGCCCGCACGACACCGTCGGTGGTGGGGTTGACCAAGGACGGCGAGCGTCTCGTTGGCCAGATCGCCAAACGGCAGGCCGTCACGAACGCCGAGAACACCGTGTTCTCGGTGAAGCGGTTCATGGGGCGCCAGTTCAGCGAGGTATCCGGCGAAGTGCGCCGCGTGCCCTTCAAGGTAGCGGCTGCGAAGAGTGGCGACGCGAGGCTTGACGTGCGCGGCAAGCAGTATTCGCCGCCCGAGATTTCGGCGATGATCCTGCAGAAGCTCAAGCAGGCCGCCGAGGACTATCTGGGCGAGAAGGTCACCGAGGCCGTGATTACCGTTCCGGCCTATTTCAACGACGCGCAGCGCCAGGCCACCAAGGACGCCGGCCAGATCGCGGGTCTCAACGTGCAGCGCATTGTCAACGAGCCCACGGCGGCGGCGCTCGCGTACGGGCTCGACAAGAAGACCGACGAGACCATCGCGGTCTACGACCTGGGCGGCGGCACGTTCGACATTTCCATCCTCGATGTGGGTGGCGGGGTGGTCGAGGTCAAGTCGACCAACGGCGACACCCATCTGGGCGGCGACGACTTCGACCAGGTCGTGATGGATCACCTGATCGACGAGTTCAAGAAGGCCGAAGGCATCGATCTGGGCAAAGACCGCATGGCGCTCCAACGGTTGAAGGAGGCGGCCGAGAAGGCGAAGATCGAGCTGTCCTCGGCCATGGAGACCGAGGTGAACCTGCCGTTCATCACGGCTGATGCCACGGGTCCCAAGCATCTGGCGACCAGACTCACGCGGGCGATGCTCGAAAAGCTGGTCGAGCCCCTCGTGCAGCGCACGCTGGCTCCCGTGAGGCAGGCTCTCGCCGATGCCGGCGTCACGTCGGCGGATGTCGACGAAGTGGTGCTGGTCGGCGGCTCCACCCGCATGCCGCGGGTGCAGCAGGTGGTCAAGGAATTGTTCGGCAAGGAGCCGCACAAGGGAGTCAACCCTGATGAAGTGGTCGCCGTCGGTGCGGCACTCCAGGGTGGCGTCCTGGCGGGCGAGGTCAAGGACCTCCTCCTGCTGGACGTCACGCCCCTCTCGCTCGGTATCGAGACGCTTGGGGGCGTGATGACGACGCTCATCGCGCGCAACACGACCATCCCGACGAAGAAGGCCGAGATCTTCTCGACGGCGGCCGACAACCAGACATCGGTCGAGGTGCACGTGCTGCAGGGCGAACGGCAGTTCGCCCGCGACAACCGGACGTTGGGCCGGTTCCACCTCGTGGGTTTGCCGTCCGCGCCGCGCGGCGTGCCGCAGATCGAGGTCACGTTCGATATCGACGCCAACGGCATCGTCAACGTGGTGGCCAGGGACACGGCGACCGGCAAGGTGCAGACCATCACCATCAGCGGCGCCAGCGGCCTCGACAAGGGTGAGGTCGACCGCATGGTAAAGGATGCCGAGGCGCACGCGGCCGACGACAAGGGGCGGCGCGAGACGATCGACGCGCGCAACCAGGTGGACGCGCTGGTCTACTCGGTGGAGAAGACCCTCGCCGACAACCGGGAGAAGCTCGATGCCGGGCTCGTGGGCCGCACCGAAACCGCGCTCGAGGCCGCCCGTACGGCGGTCAAGGGCGACGACAAGGATGCGATCGTCCGCGCCGGCGACGAGTTGCAGCGCGCCTCCCACGCCGCGGCCGAGGCGCTCTACAAGGTCCAGCAGGCATCCGGGTCACCCGGACAGGCCGGGCCGGGCACGCAGGAAGCCGACGTCGTGGACGCGGAATTCGCCGAGACCCGATAACAACCCCACGCGCCGCGCGGTCGGGTCCATCGTCGGGCCCGGCTGCGGCGCTGGACGCGACAGGCACGAAGAGAAAAGGAGATAGGGGACCATGGCAATAACGCGATTCGATCCGTTTCGAGACCTGGCGGTGCTACAGGACCGCATGAGCCGCATCTTCGGCGACGCCTACACGGCTCGCGAGGAAGGGGTGCTCAGCAACTGGGTACCCGCCGTGGACATCTTCGAGAACGAGAAGAAGGAGCTGGTCATCAAGGCCGAGCTTCCGGACGTCAATCGTGACGATGTCTCGGTGACCGTCGAGAACAACACGCTGACCCTCAGCGGCGAGCGCAAGGTCGACACCGAGGTGAAGAAGGAGCACTACCACCGCATCGAGCGGGCGTACGGCAGCTTCAGCCGGTCGTTCTCGCTGCCAGCCACGGTGGACAGCGGCAAGGTCGCTGCGGATTTCAAGAACGGGGTGTTGACGGTGCGCCTGCCGTTCCGCGAGGAGGCCAAGCCGCGCTCCATCACCATTTCCGCGACGTAAGTCCACGGCGCCCGGACGGCGCCGAGGCTGGACACCGGGGGGCGGTCACTGCGGTGCAGGGGCCGTCCCCCCGTCCTGTTTGTCGGGCGCGCCGGTCGGCTACCCGGCGTCGGCGCGCACGTAGGTGGCGTGAGGGGTGAACGAGAGGAATCCTGTGTCGACCAGATGGCGCAGCACCTGATCGCAGACCCCGACGTCGAGGCCCCAGAGACACCGCGCCTGGTCGCGTGTGAGGCAGAGGCCCGGCATCTCCAGGTACTCCGCTCGAACGCGAGTGGCAACCTGCTCGATTGCCGGCGCCCTCGCTTTGAGTGGTCGCGCGCGCGGCACCCGGCCTAGCCGCGCAAATGGCTCGTGGGACTGCTTTGTCGGAACCCAGTTGACGCCCATGGTGCTCCTCCACGCCGGACGAAACGTGATGACGAGGGCTCGACCGAAGATGTCGCGAGTTCTAGTCGAGCGCGGTGGGGACAGCGGCGCCTGACTCCCGCGATTCTCCGCCGGCCGGCGCTCGAAAGTCCAGCGGAATCGGCCGCGTCCGTCGATGGCCGGCTCCGCCCCACTTCTTGCTGGTTCGCTGCCGCCGCTCGCGGCTACAGTCAGGACAGGGTGGCCGTGCCACTCGTCGCCAACCATGTCCGGACTCTCGAGCCAACAGGCCCAGGAACAGCTGCTGGTCGCCGGCCCCAACGCGCTGCCGGAGCGGGCGCCCACGCCGTTGTGGCGCCGCTTCGTCCGCCAGTTCCAGAGCCCGCTCATCTATATCCTGCTCTTCGCACTGGCGTTCGATCTCGCCCTGTGGGCCTGGGAAGGCATCGCCGGCTTCCCGGTGGACGCCACCGCCATCGCGATCATCCTGCTGCTGAACGCGGCGCTCGGCTTGTATCAGGAGCAGCGCTCGGAAGCCGCCCTGGCGCGCCTCCAGGCCATGGCGGCGGCCCATGCCTGGGTACTTCGGGACGGGCAACTGCGGCGCATCGAGACGGCCGAGATCGTCCCGGGCGACTGGGTCCGGCTCGAGGCCGGAGATCGCGTGCCGGCCGACGGCCAGCTTCGCCAGGTGCACGGTGCCATGCTGGACGAGTCGATCCTCACCGGCGAGTCGGTTCCCCTGGACAAGGGGGACGGAGACGACGCCTTCAGCGGCACCCTGCTCGTCCGCGGCACGGCGTACCTGGAGGTGGTGCGCACGGGCGCGGTCAGCGCCATGGGGCGGTTGGCTGGCATGCTGGGCGGAATCGAAGCCGGCAAGACGCCCCTCGAGCGGCGTGTCGATGTGCTCGGACACCAGATTGCCCGGTGGGTACTGGCCGTGGCCGCCGGTCTCGGGTTGCTCGGCATTCTGGCGGAGGGGCCCGGCCGTGCGGCGGAAATGCTTGTCTTCGCGGTCGCGCTGGCCGTGGCCGCCGTCCCCGAGGGCCTGCCCGCTGCGCTGACGGTGGCGCTCGCCCTCGGCGTCGAACGAATGGCCCGGCACCGCGCCGTCGTGCGCCGGCTGTCGGCCGTCGAGGCGCTTGGCTCGGTCACGGTCATCGCCACCGACAAGACGGGTACCCTCACCGAGAACCGCATGGAGGTACGGACGCTCGATGCGCCGGACCGGGAGCGGGCGCTGCGGGCCAGCATCCTGGCCAACGACGCGGATCCATCCACCGGCGCCGGCGATCCCCTCGACGTCGGGCTGCTGCGCCATGCGTCGGAGGCAGGTGTGGATGTGGCCGCGGTGCGCGCGCGTCACCCCACCAGGTCGAAACGCCCGTTCGACGGCGAGTGGGAATTCACCCGCGTCACCGTCACGGAGGATGGCCAGCCCGCCAGCTACCTCAAGGGGGCGCCAGAGGTCATCCTGCGCCGCTGCGCCGCGCGGGCGGCTGACCTCGACTCCTGGCGCGAGAAGGCCGTCGCCTATGCCCACGAGGGATTGCGCGTGCTGGCCTTGGCGTGGGCGCCGGGGGAGGTCGAGCGCGAATTGACGATGCTCGGTTTGATTGTCTTCTGGGATCCCCCGCGGCCCGAAGTGCACGACGCCGTGCGGCAGGCCTTGGATGCGGGCATTCGCGTGATCATGATCACCGGCGACCATCCGGCCACCGCTCTGGCGATCGCCCGTCAGGTCGGAATTCCCGGCGTGCGAGTCGTGACGGGGGAGGATCTGCGTGACTACGACGAGTCTTCGCTCGTCGCGGCGCTCCGCGAGGTCAACGTCTTTGCGCGCGTGCACCCCGATCAGAAGCTGCGACTCGTCGAGGCGCTCCAGGCCAGCGGTGAAATAGTCGCCATGACCGGCGACGGGGTGAACGATGCGCCGGCCCTCAAGCGATCCGACGTGGGCGTGGCGATGGGGGAGCGTGGCTCGGACGTGAGCCGCGAGGTCGCAGACCTCGTGCTCGTGGACGACAACTTCGCCACCATCGTCGGCGCGATAGAGGAGGGGCGGAGCATCTACGAGAACATCCAGAAGTTTCTCCGCTTCCTGTTCTCGACCAATCTCTCGGAAGTCC
>JADZBZ010000113.1 GCA_020851835.1 Acidobacteriota bacterium | reverse complement strand
TTCTTCGGGCTGTCCGGCACCGGCAAGACCACGCTGTCGAGCGACCCCGACCGGCGGCTCATCGGCGACGACGAGCACGGCTGGGGCGACCGCGGCGTGTTCAATTTCGAGGGCGGGTGCTACGCGAAGATGATCAAGCTGTCGGCCGAAGCCGAGCCCCAGATCTTCGGCACGACCCGGCGCTTCGGCACCGTGCTCGAGAACGTGGTCCTCGACGCGGCGACCCGCCGGCTCGATTTCGACGATGCCTCGCTCACCGAGAACACGCGGGGCGCCTATCCCATCGAGTTCATCGACAACGCCGTACTCGAGGGCGTCGGTGGCCATCCGCAGAACATCGTCATGCTCACGGCCGACGCGTATGGCGTACTGCCGCCGATCGCCCGCCTCTCGGCCGAGGCGGCGATGTACCACTATCTGTCCGGTTACACCGCGAAGGTGGCGGGTACCGAGAAAGGCGTCACCGAGCCGACCGCGACGTTCAGCACGTGCTTCGGCGCGCCGTTCCTCCCGCTCAATCCCAACGTCTACGCCCGGCAGCTCGGCGAGCGGATCGCCCGACACGAGGCCCGCGTCTGGCTGGTCAACACCGGCTGGACGGGTGGGCCCTACGGCATGGGCAGCCGCATGAAGATTGCCCACACGCGCGCCATGATCCGGGCGGCGCTCTCGGGCGCGCTCGACCATGTCGGCTACCAGCGGCACCCGGTGTTCAACATCGACATGCCGACCAGTTGCCTCGACGTCCCCGCCACGGTGCTCGATCCGCGCGAGACGTGGGTCGATAAGGCGGCCTACGATCGGCAGGCGGTGCGGCTGGCGAAGATGTTCGTCGACAACTTCGAGAACTTCGAGGCGGACGTCGCCGCGGCCGTGCGGCTGGCTGGCCCGCGCGTCTAGCCGGCCCCGCCATGTCCACCTTCGAATCCGTTATCGGTCTCGAAATCCACGCGCAGTTGCTGACGCGCACCAAGATCTTCTGCGGTTGCCCGACCTCGTTCGGCGCACCGCCCAACGCGCATGTGTGCCCCGTGTGTCTCGGCCTGCCCGGGGCGTTGCCGGTGCTCAACGAGCATGCCGTCGAGTGCGCCGTGATGGCCGCGCTCGCCCTCGGCTGCGAGGTGCAGCTTCGCTCGGTCTTCGCGCGCAAGAACTACTTCTACCCGGACCTGCCAAAGGGCTACCAGATTTCCCAGTACGAGTGGCCGCTAGCCCGTGGAGGCGGTGTCGAGATCCAGGCGGGCGGTACCTCCCGGTTCGTGCGCCTCACGCGCATCCACATGGAGGAAGACGCCGGCAAGTCGCTGCACGAGGGCTTCGCCGACTCGGACCGCCGGACCTATCTCGATTTCAATCGCAGCGGCGTGCCCCTCGTGGAAATCGTCAGTGAACCCGACATGCGGAGCGCGGAGGAGGCGGCGTCGTTCTTCGAGCGTCTGCGCCAGATGCTCGTCTGGCTGGGCGTCAACGACGGCAACATGGACGAGGGCAGCCTGCGCTGCGACGCGAATGTCTCGGTCCGGCCCGTGGGCAGCGAGGTGCTCGGAACCAAGGCCGAGATCAAGAACGTCAACTCGTTCCGCTACCTGCAGAAGGCCATCGAGTACGAGATCGGCCGGCAGGTGGATGTCATCGAACACGGCGGACGCGTCGTGCAGGAGACGCGGCTCTTCGACGCCGCGCAGGGCAAGACCTACACGATGCGCTCGAAGGAAGAGGCGCACGACTACCGGTATTTCCCCGAGCCCGACCTGCCGCCCCTGGTCGTGGACGAGGCGCGGCGCGAGGCCCTGCGTGCCGCGCTGCCCGAGCTCCCCGAGGCGCGGGCCGGGCGCTTTCAGACGGCGTACGGGCTACCCGCCTACGACGCCGCGCTGCTGACCGAGACACGGGAGATCGCCGACTACTTCGAGGCCACCGCGACGGCGTCGGGCCACGCGAAGGCCGCAAGCAACTGGGTGATGGGCGAAGTGCTGCGCACGATGAAGGAGCGCGGCATCGCCATCACCGCCCTGCCGGTGGCGCCTGGCGCCCTCGCCGGCCTGATCCGCATCGTCGAGCGCGGCACGATCAGCAGCACCGTGGCCAAGGACGTGTTCGCGAAGATGGGAGAATCGGGACGCTCGGCCGATGAGATCGTCGCCGCCGACGGCCTGGCGCAGGTGTCCGATACCTTGGCGCTCGAGCCGCACGTGCGACACGTGCTCGACGCGCACGCGGAGGTGGTGGCCGAGATTCGTGCGGGCAAGGATCGCAAGCTCCAGTTCCTCGTCGGGCAGGTGATGAAGGCATTTCGCGGGAAGGCCGACCCCAGGGTCGTGACCGAGTTGCTGAAGAAGGCGATAGGCTAGCCGCCATGCGGCGTGTGGTCGTCGTGGCGGGCGGCTACCTCGCGGCGGCGGCGCTGATCGCCTGGCCCCTCGCCACCGGCCTGACCCCCCGACTGGGCGCTCTCGAAGGCGCCGGCGGTCCATACCTGAACCTCATCTTCCTGACCGCGTCGCTGGCCGCCAGCGGTGCGGCCATGCACGGGCTGGCGCTCGCGGTCACCGGCTCGGCGGCCGGTGCGTGGCTGGCCGGGCTGGCCTGGGCCTGCTGGCCGTACCGAACCGCCCACCTGCTGCACCTGCAACTCCAGGCTCTCTACCTGATGCCCCTCGCCCTCTGGGCCCTCACGCGCGTGGCCGCGCGCCGGCGCTGGCGCGAT
>JADZBZ010000112.1 GCA_020851835.1 Acidobacteriota bacterium | reverse complement strand
GCCTTCCTGGCCGGGGTGTTCCAGGCGGCTCTTCGCACCGGCCGGCTGGCCCGTACGGAGACCTCGATTGGGGTCGGGGCCATGTCGGTGGCTTCGGCCGCGGTCAGGCTCCTGGCCAGTCGGGTCGCGCTGGATCGGAGCCGCGTGGTGGTGATCGGGACCGGGGCGACGGGCATGAAGGCCGCGCGACATCTGCGCGCCCTCGGCGTCAAGGAATTGGTGCTGGCCAACCGGACCCTGGAGCACGCCGAGGAGCGCGCGGGCGCGGTGGGCGCCACGCCCGTCGCGCTCGAGACGCTGACGGACGAGCTGGCCCGCGCCGATGCCGTGATTGGCGCCGCCGCCACGCCAGCGTTCCTCGTCCGTGCGAGCGACCTCAGCCGCGCCATTTCGTTACGTGCGGGGCGGCCGCTCGTAACCGTGGACCTGGGGATGCCGCCGGTGCTCGAGCCCGTGGAGATGGACGGTCTCGTGCGGCTGGACCTGACCACCATCGAGCGGCACGTCGCCGAACACCGCGAACGCCGCGCTGCCGAAGCGCCGGCGGTAGAACGCGTGATTGCGCGGGAGCTGGATTACCTGCAGGCGTGGGCCCGCCAGCTCGCGCTGCGCCCCTTCGTCTCGGACCTGCGGCGCAAGATCGAACGCATTCGATGCGCGGAGTTGGACCGGGTTCGCGAGGAACTCGGCGGGAGCGCGGCCGTGGACCCGGCGATCCTCGACCGGCTGAGCCGCCGCCTGCTGGACAAGGTGCTGGCCCTGCCGCTGACCACGCTCGAAACCGGGGACGTGCCACTCGACGCCACCCAGACGCAATACCTGCGGCGCCTGTTCGCCCTCGATCAGCGGGGGCCGTCATGAAGGCGCTCCGGATCGGGACGCGCGGCAGTGCGCTCGCGATGTGGCAGGCGCATCACATCGCCTCGCGATTGGCCGAACGCCGGCCCGACATCGCCATCGACCTGGTGGAGATCGTCTCCACGGGCGATCGCATCGCCAAGGTCCCGCTCTCGGAAGTCGAGGGCTCCGGCTTCTTCACGGCCGCGCTCGAGCAGGCCCTGCTGGACGGCCGGGTGGACGTGGCCGTGCACAGCTGCAAGGACCTGCCGGTGGCCGACACGGCCGGCCTGACCATCGCGGCCATCCCGGCCCGAGGGCCGGTGGAGGACGTGCTGGTCGCGCGCGATGGTCTCACCCTCGCCGCCCTGCCCCCCGGCGCACGCCTGGGCACGTGCAGCCTCCGGCGAACCGCACAGCTCCGCGCCCGCCGGCCGGACCTGGAATTCCTGCCGCTGCGCGGCAACGTGCCCAGGCGTGTGGACCTGGTTGGACGCGGGGACCTCGACGCCATTGTGCTGGCCCGCGCCGGCCTCGTGCGCCTCGGTCTCGACGCGCACATCACCGAGATGTTCTCCGTGGTCGATCTCATCCCGGCGCCGGCCCAGGGGGCCCTCGCCGTGCAGTGCCGGATCGAGGACGAAGCCATCCAGGCACTCCTCGCCGATCTCGACGACGTCCAGACGCGTCGGGCCGTCACGGCCGAGCGCACCGTGCTGCACGTCCTCGGCGGCGGCTGCTCGGTGCCGGTGGGTGCGGCGGCGACGGTCGAACGGGACTGGATCGAACTGGCCGTCGGGGTATTCGACCTGGCGGGCGGCCTCGCGGTGCGGGCCGACGTCCGAGGCTCCGAACCCACGGTGGTGGGCGAGAGCGCCGCGCGCCTTCTGCTGGAGCGGGGCGCCGCCCGGCTCCTCGCCGAGTGCGAGACCGCTGGAGGACACGCATGAAGACCAGTATCCTTCGCGGACGACGGCTGCGCCGCACGCCCGCGCTGCGCGCGATGGCGCGCGAGACGCACCTGCAGGCGAGCCAGCTGGTCGCGCCCCTGTTCGTCGGCGAGGGTCTGACCCGCCGGGAACCCATTGCTTCCATGCCGGGACACGCCCGGCTCTCGCCGGAACTGGCGGCGCGCGAGGCCGCCGATCTGGCCGCGCTTGGTGTCGGCTCGGTGCTGCTGTTCGGCATCCCGGGTACGAAGGACGACCTGGGCAGCGCCGCCTGGAACCCCGACGGCCCCGTTCCTCAGGCCATCCGCCGCATCAAGCACGACGTGCCGGACCTGGTCGTGTGGGCGGACGTGTGCCTCTGCGAGTACACGAGCCACGGCCACTGCGGCGTGCTCTGCGACGGCGAGGTGGACAACGACAGTACGCTGCCGCTGCTGGTCCGGGCATCGCTGGCGTACGCGGAAGCGGGCGCGGACGTGATTGCGCCCTCCGACATGATGGACGGGCGGGTCGCCGCCATCCGCGCCGCCCTGGACGAGGCCGGCTTCCACGATCGCGTCATCGTCTCCTACGCCGCCAAGTACGCCTCGGCCTTCTATGGTCCGTTTCGTGACGCGGCCGGCTCCACGCCGCAACAGGGCGATCGACGGGGGTATCAAATGGATCCGGCCAACGTTTGCGAGGCCGTGCGCGAGGCCCTGGCCGACGTCCGCGAAGGCGCCGATGTCGTGATGGTGAAGCCCGGCCTCCCGTACCTGGACGTGATTCGGGCGGTCCGCGAGCGAGTGGATGTGCCCGTGGCGGCGTATCAGGTCTCCGGCGAGTACGCGATGCTGCACGCCGCGGCCGAGCGAGGGTGGGTGGACCTGACGCGGGCCATGCACGAATCCTCCATCGCCCTCCGACGCGCCGGCGCGGAACTGCTCGTCACCTACTTCGCGCGCGAGCTGGCCCAATCCCTGCAAGCGGCGGCCCTGCCCGCATTCGTCGTGGAAGGTCGCTCGTGAGCGCCGGCGCCGCGTCCACCTCCGTCACCTGGATCGAGCGCGCCCGGCGCGTCACGCCCGGTGGTGTGCATTCGCCCGTGCGGGCCTTTGCCGCGGTTGGCACCGAGCCGCTGGCCATCGTGGATGCGCACGGCGCGGACGTGCGCGACGCCACCGGCCGGAGCTTCATCGACTACATCGGCGCCTGGGGCCCGGCATTGCTGGGTCACGCGCACCCGGCCATCGAGGCGGCCGTGGTGGCCGCGGCCCGACGAGGCCTGCTGTTCGGCCTGGCCTCGGCTCCCGAAGTGGATCTGGCCGAGCGCATCGTCTCGCGCGTGCCAGGATGCCAGATGGTTCGATTCACCGTCACCGGTACCGAGGCCACGATGAGCGCAGTCCGCGTCGCGCGGGCCGCAACCGGGAGAAGGCTGCTGGTGAAGTTCGCGGGCGGCTATCACGGCCACGCCGACATGTTCCTCGTCAGCGCCGGGTCGGGCGCGGCCACCCTGGGCGTACCGGACTCGCCGGGTGTGACACCCGCGATCGCGGGCGACACCGCCGTGGCGCGGTTCAACGACCTGGACGATGTCGATCGCATCCTGGCGGCGTCGGCCGGGCAGATGGCCGCGGTCATCGTCGAGCCGGTCGTGGGAAACATGGGCTGCGTACCGCCGGACCCGGGCTTCCTGGAAGGGCTGCGCGAGCGCTGCACCAGGGCCGGCATCGTGTTGATCTTCGACGAGGTGATGTCCGGCTTCCGCGTCGCTCGCGGAGGAGCCGCGGCCCGCTACGGTGTCACCCCGGACCTCATCACGCTCGGCAAGGTCGCCGGCGGCGGCATGCCGCTTGCGGCCTTCGGCGGCCACCGGGAATTGATGCAGCGGGTGGCCCCGGCCGGGCCGGTGTACCAGGCCGGCACGTATGCGGCGCACCCACTGTCGGTTGCCGCCGGCCTCGCCATGCTCGACGCCATCGACCAACAGCCGGACCTCTACGACAGGCTCGAGCGCGCGGGCGCGCGTCTGCAGGAGGGTCTGCAGGCTGCGGCCGGCGCAGCCGGCGTCCCGGTGTCCGTCCAGCGCGTCGGCTCGATGTGGACGGTGTTCTTCTCGTCCCACCCCGTCCGCTCCTGGGACGATGCGGCGGGGGTGGACCGCGATGCCCACGCGCGCTTCTTCCGGGGCATGCTGGCTCGGGGCGTGCTGCTGCCACCTTCGGCGTTCGAGTCTGCCTTCCTGTCGGCGTCGCACGACGACGGAGCGATCGATCGGACGGTGGCCGCGGCGCGGGAGGCATTCCTGGAGGCGCGGCGATGACCGATCGGTTCCTCAGGGCGTGCCGGCGCCAGGCGGTGGATCGCACACCGGTCTGGCTGATGCGGCAGGCCGGCCGTTACCTGCCCGAGTACCGCGCGCTCCGCCAGCGAGTGGACTTCCTCACGCTGTGCAAGACGCCCGAACTGGCGGTGGAGGCCTCGCTCCAGCCGCTTCGGCGCTTCCCGCTCGATGCCGCCATCATCTTTTCGGACATCCTCCTGCCGCTCGAAGCGCTCGGGTGCCGCATGACCTTCAACCCGGGTCCCAGGCTGGCGGAGCCGATCCGGACGCGCGAGCAGGTGGCCGCACTCGACCGACGTGCCGCCGCCGAGACGGTACCCTTCGTCGGCGAGGCCGTGGGCCTGCTGCGACGGGAACTCGACGGGCGGACACCGGTTATCGGGTTCTGCGGCGCCCCGTTCACGCTGGCGGCCTACCTGGTCCAGGGCGAGGGCAAGGAGGGCTTCGGCGCGCTCAAGACCCTGCAGTACCGCGAGCCGGCCACGCTCGAGGCGCTGCTCGAGACACTGACGGCGGCGATGATCGATTATCTGCGCCTGCAGATTTCGTCCGGCGCCCAGGCCGTGCAGATCTTCGACTCGTGGGCGGGCCTGCTCGACTCGCCCGGCTACCAGCGCTTCGCGCTCCGGTGGGTGCGGACGATCGTGGACGGCATCGCCGATCTGGAAGTGCCGGTCATCTACTTCATCAACGGCGGACCGCACCTGATCGAAGACGCGGCCACATCCGGGGCCGACGTGCTCGGCATCTGCTGGCGAACGCCGCTGGACGTCGCCGCTGCGCGCGTGGGGCCGGGCATGAGCCTGCAGGGTAACCTCGACCCGCATGCCCTCTTCGCCGCCCCGGACGAGGTGAGGCGATTGACGCGCGACGTGCTGGCCCGGGCGGCGGGGCTCCCCGGCCACATCATGAACCTCGGCCACGGAATCCTGCCCGACACGCCCATCCCGTCGGTGGAGGCCCTGATCGACACCGTGCAGCACACCACCGGGAAGGCCGCGCAGCCGGCGACGGAGACATGCCGCCGTTGATCGATCCACCGTCGTTGCTGGCCCGCTACAACCGTCCCGGGCCACGCTACACGTCCTACCCCACGGCCGTGGAGTTCCACGATGGCGTCACCGACGCGGTGTACCGCGAGCACCTGTCGCGCGCGAACGCCCGCTCCGACGAGCCGCTCTCGGCGTACATGCATCTGCCCTTCTGCGAGGAACGGTGCGCGTACTGCGGCTGCTTTGTCGTCATCACGAAGCACCGGGACGTGGCGGAGCGGTACCTCGACTACCTGGAGCGCGAGATCGACCTGCTGGCGGCTCATCTGCCCGATCGGCGACGCATCTCGCAGCTGCACTGGGGCGGCGGCACACCGACGTACTACACCGGCGCACAACTGGCGCGCCTGTTCGAGCGGTTCACGACGCACTTCACCCTCGCACCCGACGCCGAGATCGGGGTCGAGATCGACCCGCGGGTCACGTCGCCGGAGCACCTGTCCGTCTTGCGCGGGCTGGGGTTCAACCGCCTGTCGATGGGCGTGCAGGACTTCGCACCGGAAGTGCAGGAGGCGGTACACCGCATCCAGAGTTACGAGCTGACCAAGTCGCTGGTGGATCGAGCGCGCGAACTCGCCTTCCGCTCGATCAACGTCGATCTCATCTACGGCCTGCCCTACCAGAGCACGCGTGGCTTCGCCCGCACGCTGGAGCAGGTGGTGACCCTTCGGCCCGAACGCGTCGCGGTGTACTCCTTCGCGTTCGTTCCGTGGATGAAGGCGCACATGAAGCACCTGCCCGAAGAGTCGCTTCCGGACGCCAATCTCAAGATCGAGCTGCTCGGGCTCGCGCAGGATGCGTTCTCAGGTGCCGGGTACCGGCAGATCGGGATGGATCACTTCGCCCTGCCCGAAGACGAGCTGGCCCGGGCGCTGGACGCGCGAACCTTGCACCGCAACTTCATGGGCTACACCGTCCAGGCGGCCGGCGACATGGTGGCCGTGGGCGTGTCGGCCATTGGCGACGTGCAGGGTGCGTTCGCCCAGAACACGAAGAAGCTCAACGAGTACTACACGGCCATCGACGCCGGCCGGTTCCCGATCGAGCGCGGCTACGTGCTCGACGAAGACGACCGGCTGCGCCGATACGTGATTACGCAACTGATGTGCAACGGGCACCTGGACCTGGCGGAGGTGGAGCGGCGGTTCGGCATCTCGTTTGGCGAGTACTTCTCGTCGGAGCTGGCGGAGCTGACCGGACCGGCGTCGCCAGCGGCGGACGGATTGGTGCAGGTGGATGGTCGCGCCATCGACGTGACGCCGCTCGGGCGGATGTTCGTCCGCAACGTCTGCATGCCGTTCGATCGTTACCTCCGGGCCCGCACGTCCGGTCCGAAACCGGTTTTCAGTCGCACCGTATGACCACGCCTCGCGTAGTCGTCATCGGCGGCGGCATCACCGGGCTCTCACTGGCCTTCACGCTGCAGGAGAGTGCGCGGCGCCTCGGAGCCCCGCTGGCGTTGACGGTCGTGGACGCGGCCCCGCGCGTGGGCGGCCACGCCTGGACCACGCGGGCCAACGGCTTCCTGATCGAGGCCGGTCCGAACGGCTTCCTGAATCGCGAGCCGCACACGCTGGCGCTGGTCGAAGCCCTCGAACTCGGCGCACGCCTCGTCGAGGCGCGCCCGGAGGCGAAGCGCCGCTTCATCGTGCGGGACGGCCGATTGTGCCAGGTGCCTGACGGTCCGGCGACGCTGCTGACCACGCCCGCGCTCTCGTGGCGCGGCAAGCTCAGGCTGATGGGCGAGCCCTTTGCGGCCGGCCCTCCAGCGGGCGTGGAAGAGACCATTCACGCCTTCGCGACGCGGCGCATCGGGGCCGAGGCGGCGGAGATGCTGGTGGATGCGGCCGTCTCGGGCATCTCTGCCGGCGACAGCCGGCGGCTGTCGGTCGGCGCGCAGTTTCCGCTGATGACCGACATGGAGCGCGATCACGGCAGCCTCGTCCGGGCCATGTTCGCGCGGCGGCGCCAGGGCACGGGCCCTTCGAAGCTGCTCAGCTTCGATCAGGGCATGGGCACGCTGGTCGGCGCCCTCGCGGATCGGCTGGGGAACGCGGTACAACCGGACTCGCCCGTCCTCGCGATCGAGCGGACTGGCGACACGTGGCGCGTGACGATGAGCGGTTCGCGCACCCTCGAGGCCGACCACGTGGTGGTGGCCGCGTCCGCGCGCGCGGCGGCGCCAATGGTCGGCGTCCTGGACGGGAGGCTGGCGGCCGCGCTCGATCGGTTCGAGTACGCCGGGCTCACCGTGGTAGCGCTGGGCTATCGCGCGACGGACCTCCCCCGCGCACTCGACGGGTACGGGTACCTCGTCACCCGTCCGGAGGGGCTGGCCTCACTCGGCGTGGTGTGGGAGTCTTCGCTCTTCCCGGGCCGTGCCCCGGAGGGTGCCGCGCTGCTCCGCGTGATGATGGGCGGCTCCCGTCGTCCGGAAGTGGTGAAGGCTAGCGACGAGCAGAAGGTGACGCTCGCGCAGGCAGAACTGGCGCGCGTGATGGGCATCGAGGCCATGCCGCGACACGTCTCCGTCTTCACCTGGCCCGGCGCCATCGCCCAGTACACGGTCGGTCACTTCCAGAGGCGGGCCGACGTCATGGACCGGCTCGGGCGGCACCCCGGACTGTGGATGTGCGGCACGTCCTACGACGGGGTGTCATTCAACCACGCGGTGAAGAGCGGGCGTCTGACGGCGCATCGCCTGGCGGACCGCTTGTGGGGAGACAGGCGGCCGGTGGACGGGGCGACAGAGGTTGAGTCCGCGTCCGATCGATGGGAGGTCGAGACGTCAGGGCCGAATGGCGCGCCGGGACGGCCGGCGCGATCGGATCCTCCCTCGCCCCGAGCCGCGGCGGGAGCCTAGGCATGGAGCGACGGCACGTCGTGCTGGTGACCTACGGCGAGCCGCCGTCGCCGGCCTTCGGCGATCAGCTCGCCTACTCGTGGCGCATCCTGCTGGGGCTGACGCGCAAAGTGGATGCGATTCCCCGGCCGCTGCTGCCCGTCATCGCGCTCGCCCGCGCGTGGGGACGGCGACGCACCTGGCGGGCGTACGGCTACGAGTCGCCGCTCGAGTCCATCACCGAGGGCCAGGCCCGCGGGCTGGAGGGCCTGCTGGCGGAGGCCGCGCCGGAGGCCGGGTGGCGCGTACACGTCGCCTACGAGTACCGCCGGCCGCTCGTCACCGACGTGCTGGCGGGGATTCCGGCCGACGAGCCCGTTTCGGTGATGCCGCTCTACGCGGCCGACTCGGCATTCACGCACGCGCTGTCGCGTGAGGCCGTGGAGGGCGTCTCGCGTCCGGTCGATGTGCTGGGCGCGCTGGCGCCCGAGGTGCTGGGCCGAGTCTCTGCGGCGCACGTCCTGGCGCACACCGCGGATGGCTGGCAGGGTCCTGATGTGGCGCTGGTGCTGGCCGCGCACGGCACGGTGTTGGATCCGCCCAAACCCATCGATACCGGCCGAGAGGCGACGGAGCGGCTGTGCGAAGCGGTGACGCGAGAGCTGGCCGGCCACTTCGGCCTGGTGGTGAACGGCTGGTTGAACCACACGCGCGGCGGCCGGTGGACGGAGCCGCCCATCGATCGGGCGCTCGCACACGTGACGGACGCCGGCTTTTCTCGCGTCGT
>JADZBZ010000111.1 GCA_020851835.1 Acidobacteriota bacterium | reverse complement strand
GCGTCGATGAAGGCCCTGTTCGCATCGGCACGCGTCTAGTGGCGCCGGGGCGGCCCACCACCTTCAGTCCGAGCGCGGACGCTGCCTAACGCCGCGGGCCTCTCGGCGGCGGTGACGGCGAGCGGCACGTGGTTGTGTGAGGCACCCGCCAGTCGGTCAATCGCCTCGCTCATCCGCGCTTCGCTCCTCGACGACGTGCTCTTCGAGCTTCCACGACACCTGCCACTCGTCGTCACTCTCGTCGTCTTCCACGACGAGTCCCTGCTCCTGGGCTTGCCGACGATTGAGCGATTCCGGCTCTTTCGCAGTGCTCTCCTCGAGGAACACGCCTCCGATGGAGGTATCTATGTAGCCATGTTCGTTCTGGTCTTCGCGGACAAGGACGAAGCCACCGCCGTAGAGCTTCGCGAACTCGACGGCCCACTTTACCCCACTCGTCGGCACCACTCTACTCACCACCGCTCCTGGCAAGCCGCGGCGCCAACCCCAGTTGACATCAGCCCAGCAGGGGCGCACCCTTGGGTCAGTGAAGCGCGCAGAGCCATGGAGGCTGCCCCAACGCTCCGCAAGAAACGATAGGGTTCCGCTGGAGCCACTATGGACAACCCAAGCCGAAACCTCGTCGTCGCGCTCGTGATCCTAT
Organism: Acidobacteriota bacterium; assembly: GCA_020851835.1. Taxonomy (GTDB): domain Bacteria; phylum Acidobacteriota; class Vicinamibacteria; order Vicinamibacterales; family UBA2999; genus VFZN01. The sequence continues at coordinate 7,869 of JADZBZ010000111.1, read as the reverse complement.
TGGCGCTGGCCTCCACGATGGGAGGCATGATGGGACCCTGGATGATGGGACGTGGCGGTGCTTGGATGTGGGGCTCCGGGATGTGGCTCGGTGGTGTGGCGATGCTGGTCGTTTGGGGCGCCTTGATTGTTGGTGCCGTCCTCGTGGTGCGGCTTCTTGGTGGCGGTCTGCAGAAGGGCGGCACCCCGACGTCACCACTCGATATTCTCAAGCGCCGCTACGCGAGCGGCGAGATCACGCGGGAACAGTACGAGCAGATGCGGAAGGATCTGGAGCCGTGACCGGGAGGTGCACGTGCTCGCCTGGCATCGGCACGACCAGCACGGCTCTGTGGACTGCAGCTGCAATCCATAGGAGGACCCGGGCGCAGGCGGCGCCAACCGCAGTTGACATCAGCTTGGGCAGGGGCGCATGCTGAAGTTCGTGTCGTTGCTCCGCGCCGCCGCATCGATGTTGGCCAGCCTGGCATTACTGTCCGGGAGTATGGTGGACTGCGCTAGGTGGATTCCAGGCTCCGAAGCGCGGATGCTGTGCTGCGACGGCGGGCCGTGCCCGGGGCACCAGTCGTCGCCCGTCGCGAACCACCAGCACTCGAGGAACCAGGCCGACGCGGACCAATGCTGCGTGCTGTCCGCGCCCAGCCAGCCCGTTCCCCCCTTGACGACACCGGCAGGGGTAGCTCCGTCCACCGCCGTCTCCGTAAGCCCTGTTCCCTTCGCGGCCCCAGAGCCGCCTCGCATCCGGGCTTCTCAGTTGATGGTGCCCCGGCCGCCTGCCGGGACTGCCAGGCACGTCCTGCTCTCCGTCTTCCTCGTCTAGCCACTGACAGTCGTCGTGTGTCTGCTCGCGTACACCGCGGGCGTTGAGGACGCGCGTACACGCGCGCCATGACGAGTGTGTGTGGCCATGACCAATCCTGTTGCGTCGTCGTTTCTCCGGATTCTCGGGCGCGGGATCCTCGCGCTCTCTCTATTCGGCATCGGTTTGTCCGGCTCGGCGCGGCTGCGGGCGCAGGCGCCGAACCCCACCCGGCCACTGCCGGGCCTTAGTGACCCGGAGGCGCAGCCGACCGGGCCGCCCGTCGCGCTGGCTGACTTGATTGGGGAAGCGCTCGAGAGGAATCCGGAATTGATCGTGCTCCGTCAGCAGGCTGGCGCCGTCCGCCAGCGTCCGGCCCAGGCGCGCGCCCTCGACGCCCCCATGGCCGAGGCTCAAGTCTGGCAGTGGCCGTTCAACTCCGTCAACCCGGCGGACACGACCATGTACATGTTCATGGTTACGCAGGATCTGCCCGGGCGCCGCAAACGTCAGCTCCGGGCCGCGGTGGCCGAACAGGACGTCGCGCTCGCGGACAACGACATCAGCATCCGTACGCGAGACGTCGTCAACGCGATCAAGCAGGCCTACGCCTCGCTGTTCATCGCGCGCAAGGCGACTCGGATCTACCTCGACAGCATCGAGTTGCTGCGCCAGATCGCCGACGTCTCGCAAGCCAAGTACTCGACGGGCCGTATCTCCCAACAGGACGTACTGAAGCCCGTCGTCGAGCTCTCGCGGCTGCACACCGACCTCATCGTCTTCGACGAGCGGGCCAAGCTCGCATCGGCGCGCATCAACGTTCTCGTGAACCGTCCGCCGGAGACGCCAATCGGTCCGCTGCTCGATCCCCCGCTGCAGGCGGCCCTGCCGGCGACAGCGGATCTCCAGCGGCAGGCGATCGAGCGGCAACCCGAGCTGCAACGGGCGCACACCGAAGTCGCCCGCGCCGAGGCTGAGCTCGCCTCGGTTCGGAGCGACTACGAGCCCGACTTCACCGTCCAGGGCGGTTACATGTTCATGCCGCGCATGACCGACGCCTGGAGCGCCCGCATCGGCATCTCCTGGCCCAAGGCACCGTGGTCGCGCGGCAAGATCGATGCGCGCGTCGCGGAGCAGACAATCGCGGTCCAGGCGGCCAAGGCCCGGGTCGACGCACGTGAAAGCGCGGTTCGGCTGGGAGTCCAAGAGGCCTATGTGCGCGCTCGGTCCGCGCAGAATCGTGCCGACCTCCTGCGCACGACGATTCTCCCGCAGTCGCAGCAGACCCTCGAGGTTTCGCGCGTCGCGTATCAGACCGACCGCGTCGACTTCCAGACACTCATCGACAGCGAGCGCGTGCTGCTGGAGGTCAATCTCGACTACTTCCGCGCACTCAGCGACCTCGCCCAGGCCCTCGCCGACCTCGAACGCGCCGTCGGCACCGACCTGCCCACCGCGGCCGTGTCCACCCCGCCGGCCAAGGAAGGGCAGTGACCATGAAGCGCACCTTCCTTGCTTCGGCAGCCCTCGTCGTGGTTCTCCTCGTGGTGGCCGTCGTCATCTACGCCATTCGTGCACGCGGAGGCGGTGTGCCGTTCGTGCACGGTGGCGAGGCAGTCCCCGCTGCGGCTGAGGCCGCGCCGGGGACGACGATGACGACATCGAGCGGGCAGGCCATGCCACGAGGGGTGGTGGTGATCGATGCGCGCCGCCAGCAGCTCATCGGGGTGAGCACCGCGCCGGTGACGCGCGCGCCAATGGAGCAGACGCTCCGAACCGTCGGCGTCATCCGTTACGACGAAAGGAAGCTGGCCGACGTCAACCTGAGGCTCGAAGGCTGGATTCGCGACCTCTACGTGGACTACACCGGGCAGTCGATTCAGCAAGGGCAGCCGCTCTTCACGATCTACAGCCCGGAGTTGCTCACGACGCAGCAGGAGTACCTCCTGGCCCTGAAGACACGCGACCAGATGCAGTCGTCCGTCCTCCCCGACGCGCGTGAACGGGCCGACCAGCTCGTGGCCTCCGCCCGGCAGCGTCTGACGCTCTGGAACCTGCCCGAGGACGAGATGCGCGCGCTTGACGAGACACGATCGGCGCCGGAGGTCGTCGTGTTTCGCTCGCCCGTGACGGGATTCGTGATCGAGAAGCAGGCGCTCCAGGGCATGCACGTCGCGCCGGGACAGACGCTCTACAAGGTGGCGAACCTTTCGACCGTCTGGATCGAGGCGGACGTGTACGAACGGGAGATGGCCACGGTTCGAGTGGGCCAACGGGCGACCGTGACGCTCGAGGCGTATCCGGGCGAATCGTTCGACGGCCGCGCGATCTACATCTACCCCTTCATGGAGGAGAGCACCCGCACCGTCAAGGTGCGCCTCCAGTTCGCCAACCCGCGCGGGCGCCTGAAACCCGGCATGTACGCCAACGTCGAGCTCCACGGCACGGGAGTCATGGGTCTGACGGTGCCGGCAAATGCGCTCATCGATACCGGCGCGGAGCAGATCGTGTTCGTCGCGCAGGGGGACGGGTACTACACGCCCCGGCGCGTCAGGGTCGGCAGGAACCTCGACGATCGGATCGAGATTCTGGACGGCGTGAAGGAAGGCGAACAGGTCGCGACCAGCGCCACGTTCTTCCTCGACTCGGAGAGCCAGCTCCGGGCGGGTCTGGACAACTACGACATCTCGAAGTCGGCACCGGCTGGCGGGCCGACTGCCGCAGGGCCAGCCCTGGACATCACGTTCCGCACCAACCCGGATCCCCCGAAGACCGGTGACAGTGAGTTCGAGGTGGCCGTGAAGGGCGCCGACGGACAGCCGGTCGCCGACGCCGACGTCGCCGTACAGATGTTCATGCCGGCGATGCCGACGATGAGCATGCCGGCGATGCGGAACGAGACGAAGCTGCTCCACGTGGGCGGCGGCGTGTACCGCGGGATGGGTCAAGTGCTGATGGCCGGACATTGGGACGTAACGGTCGTCGTCTCGAGGGGCGGCCAGCAGCTCGGACAGAAGCAACTCGCTCTGGCGGCGAGGTAGCGGCCATGATCACCCGAATCATCGATTGGTGCGCGGGCAACCGGTTCCTGGTGTTCAGTGGCACGGTGGCGCTAACAGGGTGGGGCGTCTGGGCGATGACCGTCACGCCGCTGGACGCGGTACCCGATATCTCCGACGTGCAGGTGATCGTGGCGACCGAATGGACGGGCCGCAGTCCCGACATCATCGAGGATCAGGTCACCTATCCGATCGTCACGGCGCTGCTCTCGGCGCCGCGCGTCCGGACCGTACGCGGCTTCACCGACTTCGGCATCTCGTACGTCTACGTCATCTTCGATGATGGCACGGACATCTACTGGGCCCGGAGCCGGGTGGTCGAGTATCTGCAGGGGATTCGAGCACGGATGCCCGACGGGATCAACCCGACCATAGGCCCCGACGCCACGGGCGTCGGCTGGGTCTTCCAGTACGCGCTCGTCGATGAGACCGGGACGCGGAACCTCGCCGAGCTGCGGGGCCTGCAGGACTGGTTCCTGCGATACTCGCTGGCCTCGGTCGACGGCGTAGCGGAGGTCGCCAGCATCGGCGGGTTCGTCAAGCAGTACCAGGTCAATCTCGATCCGAACAAGCTGGCGGCCTACGGCAAGTCGGTCAAGGACGTCGTGCGGGCGATCCGGGCCAGCAACAACGACGTCGAGGGTCGGCTCCTGGAGTTTGGCGGCCGCGAGTACATGGTGCGCGGCCGCGGCTATCTCTCCTCCCTGGACGATATCGCGTCGGTGTCGCTCGGCTCCACTCCACGCGGCACGCCGGTTCGCGTCGGCGACGTCGCCGATGTGCAGCTGGGGCCCGACCTCAGACGTGGTGTCGCGGAGCTCGACGGCCGGGGCGAAGTCGTCGGCGGCATCGTGGTCATGCGGTTCGGCGAGAACGCTCTACGGGTGATCGACCGCGTCAAGACCAGGCTGGCGGAACTCAAGGATGCGTTGCCGTCGGGCGTGCGGATCGTCCCGACCTACGACCGCTCGGGCCTCATCAATGCGTCCATCGGCACGCTGCGGCGCACCCTGATCGAGGAAGCCGTTGTCGTCTCGCTGGTGATCCTGGTGTTTCTCTTCCACGTGCGGTCCGCGCTGGTCCCGATTCTCGCGCTGCCCGTGGCCCTCGCCGGGTCGTTCATCCCCATGTACTACCTCGACGTGACCTCGAACATCATGTCGCTCGGCGGGCTGGCGCTCGCGATCGGCGTAATGGTCGATGCGGCGATCGTCATGGTGGAAAACGCGTATCGGCACGTATCCGAGCCAGAGGTGCCTCTGGCGTACGAGGACCAGCCGCGAGCGATCGTGGGCGCCGCCAAGCAGGTAGCCCGCGCGATCTTCTTCTCTCTGGCCATCATCATCGTGTCGTTCGTGCCGGTGTTCCTGCTCGAAGCGCAGGAAGGGCGGATGTTCCGGCCGCTCGCGTTCACGAAGACCTCGGCCATGGTGCTGGCTTCGTTCCTTTCGATCACGCTCGTGCCAGTGCTGATGACAATCTTCATCCGCGGGCGCCGGCTGAAGCCCGAGTCGGTGAACCCGATCTCGCGCGTGTTCACCCGGCTCTACGAGCCGATCCTTCGGGCCGCGCTCCGGTTCAAGTCGGCGGCCCTGGTCCTGAACTTCGCGGTCGTGCCGCTCACGATTCCGCTGCTGTTCGCGATCGGCAGCGAGTTCATGCCGCCCCTGTACGAGGGGTCGATGCTGTACATGCCGACGGCGCCGCCAGGCATGTCGATCACCGAAGCCACGCGCCTGCTGCAGGTTCAGGACAAGCTGCTGCGGCAGGTCCCCGAGGTCGAGCAGGTGTTCGGCACTGTGGGCCGTGGCACAACGCCGACCGACAACTCGCCGATGGGCATGGTGAACACCACCGTGACGCTGAAACCGCGGGAACAGTGGCGGGCCGGCATGACCTTCGACCGGCTGCAGTCGGAGATGGACGCCATGCTGCAGTTCCCCGGCTTTCCCAACGTCTGGACGCAGCCGATTCGCAACCGTCTCGACATGCTGTTGACGGGCATCAAGACGCCGGTCGGCATCAAGATCTTCGGCGCCGACCTGGACGTGATCCAGGGACTCGGCCAGCAGATCGAACGCATTCTCCAGCCCGTGCCCGGTACGCGGAGCGTGTATGCCGAACGCGTTTCACAGGGGTACTTCACCGACATCCGGATCGACCGGCAGGCGATCGCCCGATACGGACTCGCTGTCGAGGATGTGCAGGACGTCATTCAGTCGGCGCTCGGCGGGGAGAACGTCACGCAGACGGTGGAGGGGCGTGAGCGGTACCCCGTCAACGTCCGCTACGCGCGAGCGTTCCGCGAGACCCTGCCCGAACTCGAGCGCGTGCTCGTGACGACACCCGATGGCGCGAACGTGCCGCTCGGCCAGCTCGCGGACATCTCGCTGACGACCGGCCCGGCGATGGTGCGCGATGAGGATGCGCATCTGGCTGGCTACGTCTACATCGACACGGGCACGAGCGACATCGGCGGATACGTGGATGCGGCCAAAGCCGCCGTGGCGCGCGACCTGAAGCTGCCCCCCGGGTACACGCTGCAGTGGACGGGCCAGTACGAGTTCCAGGTGCGGGCGCGCGAGCGGCTGAAGACGCTGCTGCCGCTCGTCTTCCTCATCATCTTCATGCTGCTGTACATGACGTTCCGCTCCGCCTCGGAGGCCACGATCGTGATGCTTTCGGTCCTCTATGCGATGACGGGCGGCGTGATCCTGCAGTGGTGGATGGGCTACAACTTCTCCGTGGCCGTGTGGGTCGGGTACATCGCCCTCTACGGCGTCGCGGTGCAGACCGGCGTCGTCATGGTCGTGTATCTGCACGAGGCGCTCGACAAACGGCTCCGGCAGGGCGGCGACCTCACGCCAGCGGACGTGTTGCAGGCGACGATTGACGGCTCCGTGCTCCGGCTCCGGCCGAAGCTGATGACCGTCACGGTGGTGATGGCGAGTCTCGTGCCGATCATGTGGAGCACGGGCGTGGGTTCCGACGTCATGAAGCCAATCGCGGCACCGATCATCGGCGGGATGGTCACCTCGACGGTTCACGTGCTGATCATCACGCCGGTGATTTTCTACATCATGAAGACGCGGGCGCTAAGAAAGGGTCGACTCACGCTGTCCGGCATGAGCCAATAGACACTCGTGGCCGCGACGCGACGTATCACCGGCCACCTAATACGCAATCGCATAGCAATCCCGCCGCGGATCCGCCCCCGCAATCCGGTTGCCGCTCGCCGGATCGATCAGCACCGCCGTCGAGCATCCCGACATGCCGAAGGTTCGCAGCCGCCTCACGTCGTGGCCGCGCGCGCGAAGCTCGTCGTACACCTCGTCTGGAATCGCCGCTTCCACGTTCAAGCGGTTGTATCCGGCCGAGTGCGGCCAGAACGACCCCAGATAGTGCATCGTCTGCACCTTCGGCCGCTCGATGGCGGCGTGCAGGTTCGGATACCACGCGTCCCAGAACTCGACCACGCTCAGGAAGGTCTGAAGAATGGTCTGATCCTGGTTGTCGCCGCCTGGCGTGCCAATCGCCATGAGCGGCATGTCGCCCTTGAACACCAGGCTCGGCGTGAGCGTGTAGCGGGGACGGGCGCGCGGGCGAATCTGGTTCGCCCGCGTCGTGTCGAGGAAGAACTGCTCGCCGCGCACGCTCATCCCGATGCCCGTGTCACCCAGGATCACCGCGCCGTTCACCCAGCCGCCGCTCGGCGTGGCGTCGAAGACGTTGCCGTCCTTGTCGACGATCGCGATGTGGGTGGTGTCCTTACTGACGCCAGTGGAGTCCTGCCCGAGCGACGCACGCTCGTCGGCCAGAGAGGCCACCCGCCCCTCGGCACCGGGCGCCGTGCCGTCCTTCACGTCGGCCTTCCACCAGGTCCACTGTTTCACCGTCGAGTCGAACTTCGTCGGATCACCGGCGATGAAGGCCTTCGACGCATGCGCCGGATCGATCGACGCCGCTCGCTCCTTCGCGTACGCCTTCGAGAGCAGCCCCTCGGCCGGCACCT
>JADZBZ010000110.1 GCA_020851835.1 Acidobacteriota bacterium | reverse complement strand
CGAGCACCGGGAGCACGGTGTAGGCGGCCACCATGCCGGGCAGATGCGCGGCGCCGCCCGCGCCGGCGATGATCACCTGGATGCCGCGCGCCTCGGCGCCGGTGGCAAACTCGGCCATCCACGCCGGCGTGCGGTGCGCCGACACCACCGCCTTTTCGTAAGGCACATCGAAGCGCTCGAGCGCGGTGACGGCGTGGGACATGGTGTCCCAATCGGAACTCGAGCCCATGATCACAGCCACGAGCGGGGTCGAGGGCGACATCGTGCAGAGTATATTGCAGGCGTCCGGCGCCGCCGATCCGGTGGAGAATAGCTCTCATGAGCAAGCGGCTCTCTTGCGCGGTTCTTGCCGCGGCCCTGGGCACCGGCACGGCCCTGATGGCACAGGCCTCCGCCCCCCCGGCGGCGGCCCTGACGGTGCCCTACACCCAGTTCACGCTGACCAATGGCCTGCACGTCATCCTCCACCAGGACAAGACGGTGCCGGTGGCGGCGGTGAACGTCTGGTATCACGTCGGGTCGGCCCGCGAAAAGCCCGGGCGCACCGGCTTCGCGCACCTCTTCGAGCACGTCATGTTCGAAGGATCCGAGCACGTGCCCGAGGGTAGTTTCGACACCTGGCTCGAGGCTGCGGGCGGCAACAACAACGGCTCGACCTCGGAGGACCGGACCAACTACATCACCGACGTGCCGTCGAATGCGCTCGAACTGGCGCTGTACCTGGAATCGGATCGCATGGGCTACCTGCTGCCCACGCTGACGCAGTCGAAGCTCGACGGCCAGCGCGACGTGGTGAAGAACGAGAAGCGCCAGCGCGTGGACAACGCGCCGTACGGACAGGCCTTCATCGAGCTGGGCGCGATGCTCTACCCGCCCGGCCACCCCTACAGCTGGCCCACTATCGGTTCGATGGAGGACCTCTCGGCCGCCAGCCTTGCGGACGTCATCGAGTTCTTCAAGACCTATTACGTGCCGAACAACGCCAGCCTGGTGGTGGCCGGCGACATCGAGTTCGAGTCGACGCGCCGGCTGGTGGAGAAGTGGTTCGGCGGCATTCCGCGCGGCGCCGACGTGCCGCCCATGGCACCGGCCCCGGCGTTGCTCGGCGAGGTGAAGCGCAAGACCATCACCGACCGCGTGCAGTTGCCCCGCCTCTACATCGCCTGGCACACGCCGGCGCTGTTCGAGCCGGGCGACGCCGTCATGGACTACGTGTCGAGCCTGCTGACCGGCGGCAAGAATTCGCGGCTGTACCGGCGGCTGGTGTACGAGATGCAGATCGCGCAGGACGTGACCGCGGCGCAGCAGTCGCAGGCGCTCGTCAGCGCGTTCCTCGTGGTGGCCACGGCCAGGCCGGGCCACACGCTGGACGAGATTCGGACGGTCATCGACGAAGAAATCGACAAGCTGGCCGCTAACCCGCCCGACGAGCACGAGATGACCCGCGCACTCAACCAGATTGAGGCGTCGTTCTATCGCCGGATGGAGCGCACGGGCGGCTTCGGCGGCAAGGCCGACCAGTTGAACAGCTACTACACCGCCACCGGGATGCCCGATTACTTCGAGGAAGACCTGGCGCGCTACCGCGCCATCTCACCCGCCGACGTACAGGCCGCCGTCCAGTACTTCCTGCCGAAAGATCGCCGGGTGGAGTTGGGGGTGGTGCCAGAATGAGTGCTCATCTGCGGCCCTGGTCGATCTTCGTGCTGTCCGCGTCGGTTCTCGTCACCTCCGTATCGGCTCAGAGTCCGGATCGGAGCCAGCCGCCGCCGCTCGGGCCGGCGCCGGATCTGCGGCTTCCCGCCATCCAGAAAACCACCCTCGGTAACGGCGTGCCGGTGTGGATCGTCGAGCAGCACCGCGTGCCGCTGGTGCAGGTGAATGTACTGCTGCGAGGCGGCAGTTCGCTCGACCGCTCGGGTCGCTTCGGCCTGGCGAGCCTCGTGGCCGCCATGCTGGACGAAGGGGCCGGGGCGCGTTCGTCGCTGGAGCTGGCCGATGCGGTGGACTACCTGGGCGCGGATCTGTCCACCAGCAGCTCGTTCGATTACAGCGCCGTCCGCCTGTCGACGCCCGTCAAGAACCTGGCCCCGGCGCTCGAACTGCTCGGCGATGTCGTCCTGCGGCCCACCTTTCCCGCCGGCGAGCTCGAGCGCCTGAAGAAGGAGCGCCTGACTTCGCTCGTGCAATCGCAGGACAACCCGGCGGCCATCGTGGGCTACGCGTTTCCGCGCGTGGTGTTCGGACCGACGCACCGCTACGGCACGCCCGCCTCGGGCCTGGCACCCGCCATCGAGGCCATCACGGTAGACGAGGCCCGCGCCTTCTACAAGGAGCACTACGTCTCGGGCCAGGCCACGATCGTGGTGGTGGGCGAGGTCGCCCCCGACGAGGCCAGGGCCGCGCTCGAGCGCGTGTTCGGCGGCTGGCCTGGCAGCGGGCCAGACGCGGCGGCGGCGCCCATCCCCCAGGCGCCACAGCTGACGCGGCGCGACGTGGTCATCGTGGACAAGCCCGGCGCGGCGCAGTCACAGATCCGCATTGGCTGGGTCGGCGTGCCGCGCTCGACCACCGAGTACGCGACGCTCGAAGTGCTGAACACCATTCTCGGCGGCTCGTTCACGTCGCGCCTCAACCAGAACCTGCGCGAGCGCAACGGCTTCACCTACGGCGCGGCCTCCATCTTCGACATGCGCACGTCGGCCGGTCCCTTCTTCGCCACGGCGGGCGTCCAGACCGACAAGACCGCCGAGGCCCTCAAGGAATTCTTCGTCGAGCTCGAGGCCATCCGGCGGCCAGTGCCGGAGGCGGAGCTGACCAGGGCGAAGAACTACGTCGCGCTGAGCTTTCCGTCCGAGTTCGAAACCAGCCGCGACCTCGCCCAGAAGCTCGAAGAGCTCATCGTCTACCACCTGCCGGACGACACGTACCGTACGTTCGTGAGCGCGGTCGAGAAGGTGACGGTAGCCGACGTGCAGAAGGCGGCCGCCACACACATCCAGCCCGACAAGATGGCGGTGGTCGTGGTCGGCGATCGCAAACTGATCGAGCCGGGCATCGCCGCGCTCGAGCTGGGTACCATTCGGATCGTGCCCATCGAGGAGTTCTTCAAATAGATCCGACGGTCGTCATCGGGGCCGGCGCCGCCGGCCTCGTGGCGGCGAGCTTCGCCGGCCGCGGGCCCGCGCCCGTGGTGCTCGTCGAGCGCACGGCCGACGGCGGCCGCAAGATCCTCATCAGCGGCGGAGGCCGGTGCAACATCCTGCCCTCGACGCTGGCGCCCGAACGCTTCGTCACCGATTCGCCCGCCCACCTGATGCGGGCCATGCTGCGGGCGTGGCCGCTGGCCGCCCAGCGGGCGTTTTTCGAAGGCGAAATCGGGCTGCCCCTGACGATCGAAACGGACACGGGAAAGCTCTTTCCCGCCTCGAACCGCGCGCGTGACGTCCGCGACGGGCTGCTCGCCCTGGCGCGACGGCACGGCGTGACCGTTCAGTTCGGGACCGTCGTGACAGGGCTCGCCCCCAACGGTGACGGCTGGAGACTCGAGACCTCCGCCGGACCTCTGCGCGCCGGGCGCGTGGTGATGGCAACGGGTGGCCTGTCCGTGCCGGCCACCGGGAGCGACGGCACGGGCCTCGCGCTCACCGCGGCGCTCGGCCACCGTGTGCACCAGACCTACCCGGGGCTGACGCCGTTGACGACAGCCGCACTCCGCACTCCGCACCCCACACCGCACTCGGCATCCGGCAGTCGTCAGCCGTCACTTCTCGCCGGCCTCTCCCTCCCCGTCCGTCTCCGGGTGCGCTGGGCGGGCCGCACGACCGAGGCGCACGGGGGATTCCTGTTCACGCATCGCGGCTACAGCGGTCCCGCGGTCCTCGACGTGTCGCACGTGTGCGTGAGGAGCCTCATGACGGGCGCGGACGAGGCCGCGGATGCGGCGGCGGCCGATGGTCCAGACACGCGCGCACGACTGCTCGTCAGCTGGTCCGACCGCACGGCCCAGCAGTGGGAGCGGGACCTGCTGTCGGGCGACCTGGGCGTCGCGACCGTGCTTGGCCGGGTGCTGCCCGAGCGCCTGGCGCTGGCCCTGATGCACGCCGCCAGCATCCCGCGCGATCGCCGGACCTCGGCCCTGCGCCGCGTGGAGCGCACGGCGCTGGTGGCACGTCTCACGAGCGACGAGCTGCCCTGGTCCGGACACGAGGGCTACAAGAAGGCCGAGGTCACCGGTGGTGGCGTCGCGCTGGACGAGGTGGATCCGCGAACGCTCGAAAGCCGCCACCATCGCGGATTGTTCCTGTGCGGCGAGATGCTCGACGCGTTTGGCCCGATTGGGGGCCATAACTTCGCCTGGGCCTGGTCCACGGGGCGCGCGGCCGGCCTCGGAGCGGCCCGGCGCGACTAGGGCACCCCGGCGCTCGTCAACCGAAGTACCCTTGTCCCCCATGGACAGCTACTACCATCCGCCCGATCTGGCGAAATTCCCAGACGTCGGCAAGGACGCCCCGGAGCTGTGGGAGAAGTTTCTCGGCTGGTACAACAGCGTCTTCACGGAAGGGGCCCTCACCGAACGTGAAAAGGCGCTCATTGCGCTCGCCGTCGCCCACGCCGTGCAATGCCCGTACTGCATCGACGCCTACACGTCGGGCAGCCTCGAGAAGGGCGCCACACCCGATCAGATGACCGAGGCCGTACACGTGGCGGCGGCCATCCGAGGCGGGGCGTCCCTGGTGCACGCCGTGCAGATGCGCAACAAGATCGACAAGATCGGGATGTAGGCTACAGACGACGGGTGGTCGCGACACAACCATGGCCCTGGTCACCTTGATCAACACACGAAGCCCGCTGGCCGCGCCGGCCGCGCAGCGCGCCGTGCTCGAGGCCATGCCCCTCGAGCGCGGCTTCGAAGACGCTCTCGCCTCGGCGGGACAGCATCCGCTCGTGCGCACCGAGACACGCGTGCTGCAGATGAACCTGGGCAAGCGCTGCAACCAGGCGTGCCATCACTGCCATGTGGACGCCGGCCCCGATCGTCTGGAGGTGATGCCGGACGAGGTCGTAGACACCACGCTGGGCGCGCTGGAGCGGTCGGGCATTCCGACGCTCGACATCACGGGCGGTGCGCCCGAGCTGCACCCGCGCTTCCGCGACATCGTCACACGTGCTCGCGCCATGGGCCGGCACGTGATGGACCGCTGCAACCTCACCATCACGACGTTGCCCAACTACGCCGACCTGCCAGAGTTCTTCGCCGTCAACGCGGTGGAGGTCGTCGCCTCGCTGCCGTCGTACGCGCCGACGCAGACGGACCGGCAGCGTGGCGAGGGCGTCTTCGAGGCATCGCTCGAGGCGCTGCGCCGGTTCAACCACCTGGGATACGGCCGCGAAGGCACGGGGCTGGTGCTCGACCTGGTCACCAATCCCGTCGGGGCGTTCCTGCCGGCCAGCCAGCTCGCGCTCGAGCCCGACTGGAAGCGGGAGTTGAAGCGGCGCTACGGAGTGGAGTTCAATCGCCTCTTCACCATCACCAACATGCCCATCAGCCGGTACCTCGAGTGGCTCGAGCAGTCGGGCAACCTGAGCGCCTACATGGAGAAACTCGTGCAGGCCTTCAACCCTGCCACCATCGCCGGCCTGATGTGCCGGGACACCATCTCGGTGTCGTGGGACGGCCGACTCTTCGACTGCGATTTCAACCAGATGCTGGATGTGCAGGTGGACGCGCGCGGCCCGCGCACGATTGCCGACTTGCTCTCGGCGCCGGCGCTGCTGCAGCAGCCGGTCGTCACCGGTCCCCACTGCTTCGGCTGCACGGCCGGCACCGGCTCGAGCTGCGGCGGCGCCACGACCACCTAGCCGCGCTCCCTTGCGGCCTGCCGGCCCACATTAAACCCACGCGCCTCCATCGTGGTCTGAGCAGGTGGAAGGGAGATTCTCATGTTCCGGCTTCGTCCCATCATCGTCGTCGTTGCGGTTCTGGTGGCCTCGGCGTCCCTCGCCCTGTTCGCGCAGGGCCCGTCGCCCGTTGGTCCGTTCCTGCCCGACTCGACCTTCAACTGGATGGTCGGTGGCACCGTGCGCGCGGTGGCGCGCGTCGGCAACACCGTCTTCATCGGCGGGCGCTTCCGGGCGCTGGCGCCGCGCAGCAATCTCACGGGCGGATTCGCCATCCTGAGCGCCGCGCACAGCCGGCGCGCCGCGCTGACGCCCTTTGTGAACGGCGTGGTCAATGCCGTCGTGTTCGACGAGGCGTCGTCGTCCTTCTTCGTCGCCGGATACTTCGACCGCGTCGGTCCGGCGACCCACGCGCGCATCGTGCGCATCGGTGTGAACGGGCACCTGGATCTCGCCTGGTCCGGCCGCGTGAACGGCCGGGTGCGTGCCCTGGCGCTGGCGCCGCGGCCGGGCGGCGGACGCTACCTGTACGTCGGTGGGGAGTTCACCGAAGTCGGCTTCGGGGCTACGGTGGCCCCAGCCCGGAATCTCGCGGCATTCGAGTTGCCGGCCGGTGGCCCGCCCGCCATCCTCGCCAGCTTCGCGCCCGATCCCGATGGTCCCGTCCTGTCGCTGGCGGCAACCCCATCCACCGCCTCCGGCGTCGCGTCGATCTACGCGGGCGGCGCGTTCGGCGAGATAGGCGGACAGGCCATCGCGCACCTTGCGCGCGTGAACGGCGCAACGGGTGCGGCCGACACGTGGGATCCGTCGGCCGATGCCGACGTCTGGACGATTGAAACCTCGGGTGACGGCGGCACCGTTTACGCAGGCGGAGCCTTCGCCTCGCTGGGCGGCGCGGCGCGAAGCAGGGCCGGGGCCGTCGGCGCCGGCGATGCACTGGCCACGCCCTGGAATCCGTCGCCCGACGGGCCCGTGCGCGCACTGCTGCGCCGCGGCTCGCAGATGTACGCGGGCGGCGCGTTCGTCACCATCGGCGGTCTCGCCCGCCAGCGGCTCGCGCTGCTCGACACGACGACCGGCGCGG
>JADZBZ010000109.1 GCA_020851835.1 Acidobacteriota bacterium | reverse complement strand
CGCGCATCGAGGGTGCCAAGCTGTCCGATCAGGACGTCGAGAAGATTCTCTCGAACGTCGAAATCCGGTCTTTCGACACGCGGGACGAGCAAGAGGTCGCGGGGTACGCCGGCGTCATGGAGACCATCTTCGCATCATGGTCCGTCCTGTCGCTCACGGAAAACCATGTCCGGCAGCTCCACCGCGACTTGCTGCGCTACTCAACGAAAGACGAGCGCCATCGCGGTGACTACAAGAAGCTGGACAACCACGTCGAGGCCTTCGACGCTGAGGGGAAGAGCGTTGGCATTGTGTTTCAGACGGCAAGCCCGTTTGATACGCCGCGCCTGACGGCGGAGCTGATCCAATGGACGACGGAGGCGTTGTCAAATCGTACTCTGCATCCGCTGCTGGTCATCGCCGTCTTTGTCGTCGTCTTTCTTGAAATCCATCCGTTTCAGGACGGCAATGGTCGGCTGTCACGCGCGCTGACAACGCTGCTGTTGCTCAGGGCGGGATATGCCTATGTGCCCTACAGCTCGCTTGAAAGCGTCGTCGAGCAGAGCAAGGACAGCTACTATCTGGCGCTGCGCCGGACACAGAAGACCACTCGCTCGACAAGACCGGACTGGCAGCCGTGGGTCATATTTTTCCTACGCGCGCTCCAGCAGCATAAGCGCCGCCTGGAATCCAGAATTGAGCACGAGAAGAAAATCCTGGGACAGCTGCCCGAGCTTTCCCTGCGCATCTATGAGCTGACGAAGGAACGCGGGCAGGTCAAGGTCGAGGACATCATCCGCGCCACCGGCGCGGCGCGCGGAACGGTCAAGGGTCACCTGAATCAGCTCGTCAAGAACGGCTATCTCGTGTCACATGGCAAGGGAAAGGGAACGTGGTATTCGCTGCCGTGATTTAGGGAGTGATGCCGTCAGCGGCGAACCCGCACGCGGCAGGTCCGGCCCTCGAAGTGGTCGATCCCGAGTTCATCCTACAGTTCCCGATATGGTTGTTCGATGGGCCAGCGGCCGCGCACCAGCGTCACCATGTCCCGCAGCGTGGCGGTCGCCGGGGAAGCATGTTCCGCGTCAAGGTCCCGCGACGCGCGATGCGGCGAGCTGCCGCGCGATGAAGGCATCTGCCGGTCGTCGAACCGACCAGCCCTGCCACAAGGCCATCCGCTGCCGCCGCACCTCCCGCGCGCGCTCCTCTCGCCCCGCCTTCGACAGCGTCTCGGCAAAGGCGCCGTCCAGCCGCGACAGGTCGTAGGCGTCGCGGAGGTCGATCGCCGGCTCGGGATTCGACGCGGTGACGGCCACCCGATAGCGCCGCGCGAACGTGGCGGCGCGATAGACGACCGAACCGGCCCTGGCGGCAATCGGCTCGTGCTGCAGATACCGCCGCAGATCTTCGGCCAGCAGCGCCACCGACACGTACCGGTCGCCGGGCTGCTTCTGCAAGGCGTTCGAGACGATCACGTCGAGGTCGCCGCGAAGCGCCGCGCGGAGCCGCGAGGGCACGATGCCGCGCCGCCACGCGAGATCGCTCGCGCTGGGGCCCGTGGTGACCACGGTGGACATCCGTGGCGGCTCCTCCTCGACGATCGACCGCACCAGCGATGCGGGCGACGCCAGTGCGTCCTGCGCCGGATGTCGGCCAGGGAGCAGCACGTAGAGCAGCACGCCCAGGGCGTAGACGTCGGTGGCGGTGGTCACCTCCGCACCTGTCACCTGTTCCGGCGCCGCATAGGCCGGCGTCAGCACCGAGTCTCCGTCGTGCGTCAGCGCGGCGCCCTCGGCGGAATGCTCGGCATCGAGCAGCCGTGCGATGCCGAAGTCCAGGAGCCGCACGTCTCCCGCGGACGTCACAAACACGTTCGATGGCTTGAGGTCGCGGTGGACGACCAGGTTGGCGTGCGCATGCGCCACCGGACCGAGCACCGCGAGGAACAGGCGCACACGGTCTTCGACGCCGAGCCGCAGCCGGTCGCAATAGCGATCGATGGCCTCGCCGTCCACCAGCTCGAGCACCAGATAGGGCTGGCCGATCGACGACACGCCGGCGTCGAGCAGGCGTGCGATCTGCGGATGGACGAGGCGGCCGAGGATGCGGCCTTCGCGCGCGAACCGCGCCTCGCCCTGGTGGCCGACCAGCGCGGCGCTCAATAACTTGACCGCGACCCGCCGTTCGAAGCGGCCATCAGTGCGTTCCACCGCCCAGACCGTGCCCATGCCGCCATGCCCGATCGGCTCGACCAGGCGATACGCGCCCAGCTGCAGCCCGGCAGGCGACGCCCGCGCCGGCGACACGGCGGCACCGTCCTCGAGGAAGCCGTTGCCTTCCAAAGCGGCACACTCGGCCAGCCATCGATCGATATCCTCGGCGAGCACCGGGTTCGACCGGCCTAGCGCCGCCAGCCAGACCTCGCGCTCGGCCGGGGGCAGGCCAGCGCAGTGTCGAGATAGGGGCTGGCGGTCTGCCAGCTGTGCCGGCGGCGGGCGTCCATTGCTGGCCTCCCAGTCGAACGGCGGGGTCCTCGCGGCCGGAGCGCTTGGCGTCGGCAACATCCCGGCGGCCGGGCCGGGCGTGCGCATGATGTGGCATCCAGCCAAGGCGGCCTTCCGTGCCGGCGAAGTGACCGTGCCGGCCATCTGGGACGATGTGAACGTCGGTGTCAATAGCGCGGCGTTCGGCTTCGACACGCTGGCGTCGGGAGCCTACAGCACGGCGTTTGGCGCCGGTAATCAGGCCACGGGGGCCGTCAGCACCGCGATGGGCCAGAACACGCAGGCCAGCGGCGCCTACAGCACCTCGATGGGTTCCACTACCCGCGCCACCGGTATCGCCGCGACGGCGCTCGGCGCCCACACTCTCGCACAGGGAAACAGCAGCCTGGCGACCGGGAGCGGCACCAGTGCGATCGGCGTGCAGAGCGCCGCGTTCGGCGCCAACACCTCCGCCATCGGCACGGCGAGTGCGGCGTTCGGGGTGGGCAGCATTGCTGCGGGCACCGGCAGCCTCGCGACCGGCAACAGCGCCTTTGCCAATGGCGTCTACTCGGCCGCCATCGGCTCGAACGTCACCGCGGGCGGCAACGTCAGCATCGCGCCGGGGCAACACGCCACGACGCTGACCGCGGCTTTTGGCACCTTCATCTTCGGCGATCAGTCGACGGCCAACAACATCACCGGGTATGCCGCCAACCAGTTCCTGGTCCGGGCGGCGGGCGGCACCAGCATCTACTCCAACGCCACGTTGACCGCTGGCGTGGACCTGCTGCCGGGTGCCGGGTCGTGGAGCACCGTCTCCGATGTGGCGTTGAAGGATCGTTTCCGTGACCTCGACGGCGAAGACGTGCTCGGCCGCCAGTGAACGCGCGCGTCTGACCTCCGCGATCGTTCGCTCGTCTGATATTGGCGGAAATCGAGCTTCGAGGAGATGAAGCGGCTCATCGCTGTCAGGTGAGCCGGCTACGGCGCAACGAGATCGACCAGTCACCGAGCGCCCGTGGCCCGGCACAGGAAGTCGTCTTCCCTGGCCACGACAGACTCGGGCGTCTCCCACCAGACCACCCGGGACGCGATGCGGCGAAGCTCGGGACTCACGGGCTCAGCTCAACGCAGGCAGGTGGCATCGCCCGCGCTCGGACGTGCGGCAAGCGTTGTTGACGCCCCGCCCTCGACGCCATGATTCGCGACGACGCCCGATGTCCCTGCTCCGACCGACCCGCTTGTGTCCGGCGATGGCGGGTGGCAGGATAGGGCCGGGAGAATGCTCATGACCGTGCGAGAAGTGCTTCGGACGAAAGGTGGCGACGTCTACACCGTCGGCCCGGGCCAGTCGGTGTTCGACGCGCTGCAGCTCATGGCGGACCGGAACATCGGTGCGGTGCTGGTGGTCGAGGGCGCCCGCACTCTCGGCATCTTTACCGAGCGCGACTATTCCCGCCTGGTCGTACTGAAGGGCCGGGCCTCGAAAGACACGCCCGTCCGGGACGTGATGACCGCCCGCGTCGTGTACGTCACGCCCAACCGCACGATGGACGACTGCATGGCGCTCATGACCAGCAAGCGGTGCCGGCACCTGCCCGTGGTGGAGGACGGCCGGCTGGCCGGCGTCCTGTCGATCGGCGACGTCGTCAAGGCGGTGATCTCCGACAAGCAGTTCCTGATCGACCAGCTCGAGCACTACATCACCAGCGGCGGGTGAGGGCCGCTCCGATCAGACCGCGACGGCGGCCCGCAGCCTCGTCGAGCCGAAGGGTCACACCAGGTCGAACGTCAGCTCGCCGAGCGACTCCAGGCTGCAGGCCAGCTTGTCGCCCGGCTTGAGCCACGCCTGCTTCGCCGTCGGCATGCCCTGGATGACGCCCTGGGGCGTGCCCGTGTAGATCACGTCCCCGGGCTTCAGCGTGAAG
Organism: Acidobacteriota bacterium; assembly: GCA_020851835.1. GTDB lineage: Bacteria > Acidobacteriota > Vicinamibacteria > Vicinamibacterales > UBA2999 > VFZN01. The sequence goes on along the minus strand of JADZBZ010000109.1, from coordinate 2,264 downwards.
TAGTCCGAGATGTAGCTCACCATCGTCCGCGTGCCGAAGATGAGGTCGGAGGTGCGCGACGACTGCCGCGTCTCGCCGTTGACGCGGCACTCGATGGCCAGGTTGTCGGGGTCCACCTGCTCGGCGGTGACCAGGTACGGCCCCAGCGGCGCGAAGCCGTCGATGGCCTTGCCGACCATCCATTGCCCGCCTCGCCCGTTCTGCAGGTCGCGGGCCGTGAAGTCGTTGCCTGTCGCGTAGCCAGCCACGTACGACAGCGCGTCGGCCTCGCTCACGCGCGACGCGGTCTTGCCCATCACGATCACGAGTTCCACCTCGTAGTCGAAGTTGGTGGCCAGGTCCACGGGGAGCTTCACCGTGCCCTGGTGGCGATTGAGTGAGCCGTTGAATTTGTTGAACAGGACCGGGTACTGGGGGATCGGCGAGCCGATCTCTTCGGCGTGCTTGCGGTAGTTGAGGCCCACGCACACGACCTTGTCGGGGCGGCTCACGAGCGGGCCGTACTCGAGGCCATCCTCGGGCCGGAACGCCGCCTGCGCCGCCGTGCCCGCGACGGCGGCCTCCACCACGGCCTGCACGCTGGGCCCGTCTTCCTGCTGCAGCAGGTCATCCAGCGTCGCCGGCGCGTACATCCCGAGCAGCGCGGCTGCCTGTGCCACGTCGAGGATGCCCTTCGCCGTCTTCGCACCGAGGCGATCCTGTCCCTGGGCACGGAAGGTGAGCAGGGTGAGCCCCCGGGCGAGGCCCGTGCCCAGCGTGCGAGCGGGCGCGGCAGCGGGTCGTTCGGGGGTGGAGTCCGGTGACGCGCAGCCTGCCGCCGCTCCCGCGGCGACCAGCGTGCCCATCGTCCCGGCGCTTCTCAGAAAACCTCGGCGGTTCATGTCCATGGCGACGCATGATACCGTAACCGCCGGATCTCGAAGGGTGCGACCTCAGCCGGCACGTGCTCGCCACGCTGCAGGGACAGTGGCACCACGCCCGCCCGCCCGGGCGGCTTCCCCACGACCCCGACGCAACTGAGGTGCAGGAACACGATCAGGCCAACGGCGATCGGTCCGCGCCAGCGCCGTACATCTTCACGTCGCGCTCTTCAGTCCCAGCTCCGGTAATGAGTGCGGAGCGCGTACCCCGGCGATGCCACGCCCGAGAGCAGCCTTCCCGTGGTCGTGAAGGGGCCCGTGTAGGCCTCCTCAACCTTGCACCGTGTAGCGGCTGACGGCGGAGCCGCCGGCTGGCGAACTCCACGCGATGGCGGCACGCCGGCGAACGTAAACGCGTTACCGGCAGGAAGTGGCAGCACGGTGGTAAGAGCGCCGGCGAGCCCGCGTCGGCCGTTCGATCATTTCTGCGAATGCAGCCCGAACATGTTGCCCTCGGTGTCTGTGGCAAGGGCGATGAAACCGTATTGACCGATCGAGAACTTCTCTTTCTGGATCCTGCCGCCGGCCTTGACGACGCGGCCCGCTTCGGTCGCGCAATCCGTGCAGTTGAAGTACACCAGCGTGCTGTTGCTGCCCGACGGGAAACCCGGCATTCTGACCAGCGCCCCCGACGTGCCCGCGCGATCCGGGTTCATGGGGAACGCCCACATCTCCACTCCGGGGCTGTCCAGGCGATCGAGCTGGGCTCCGAGAACCGTCGTATAGAAGTTCTTCGCCCGCTCCAGGTCCTGGACGTAGATCTCGAACCAGCCGACTGGATTCTGCGCCATGGGCCTTCTCCTTCAGGGGATGGTGACGACCGCCGCATCGTGGCGGACGGCTCGCGACGAACGTTATCGGTTCGCGGGCAAGGGTGTCCACCGCCGAGTGGCTCGGCGCCTGCCCCGCACGACGGCCATTTCACCCAGGCCGGCGCCCTGCCGCGATTCTACGGCGCGCCCCGGCGCTCACGTCGATGATCGTACCACTGCACCTGTGTCTTACAGCCAGCCATGGGCCATCCCGAAGAGGAGGAGCCATCCGATGCGCCGGTAGAAGAGGCCCTCCGCCAGCCTGCCACGCGCCCGCGCGCGATCCAGGAAGAGCCAGAAGCTGATGCCGAAGAGGAACGAGAAGAAGCCCATGAACTTGTTCTCGACCAGGAACAGCTCGAGCCCGTAGACGATCGGATCGAGGGCCGTGGCGGACACCGCCGCCCTCTGCGCTTTGGCGGCTTCATGCCGCGCTCAAGACGAGGCCGGGAACGCCTTGCCCAGGTACTCGAGCGCGATGGGCCAGTTCTCGGCGTGCCCTGCCCTGGATTCCTCGTCCGGGAAGCCGGCG
>JADZBZ010000108.1 GCA_020851835.1 Acidobacteriota bacterium | reverse complement strand
TCGATCTGCATCGTCGCGTGGTGAGCCAGGATCGCGCTATTTCGGCCGTGTCGCGGGCGATTCGGCGGTCGCGGGCCGGGCTCAAGAATCCGAGCCGTCCGGTCGGCAGCTTCATGTTCCTGGGGCCGACCGGCGTGGGCAAGACCGAGCTGGCGCGGGCGCTCGCGCATTTTCTGTTCGGCAGCGAGCACGCGCTCATCCGCTTCGACATGTCCGAGTACATGGAAAAGCACTCGGTATCGAAGCTCATCGGATCGCCGCCGGGCTATGTGGGCCATGAAGAGGGCGGCCAGCTCACCGAGAAGGTGAAGCGCAACCCGTACTCGGTGGTGCTCCTCGACGAGATCGAAAAGGCCCACCCGGACATCTTCAACATCCTGCTGCAGGTATTCGAGGACGGGCACCTCACCGACGGTCTCGGGAACCGCGTCAACTTCAAGAACGCGATTCTCATCATGACCTCGAACATCGGTGCGCGCTTCATCCAGAAGAGGGCGTCGATGGGGTTCCAGGCCGAGCTGGGTGATCAGCAGAAGGGCGTCGAGGAGATGGTGCTCGGCGAGGTCAAGAGGACCTTCAATCCCGAGTTCATCAACCGCGTGGACGAGCTCATCGTCTTCGAGGCGCTCAGCGACGACGAGTTGCGAAAGGTTCTGGGCCTGCTGGTCGATCAGCTGAACGTCAACCTCGTGGACCGCCGCTTGAAGGTGATTCTGGCCCCGGAAGTGAGCGACTGGATTATCGACGCCACCTGCAAGGACCGGTCGTACGGCGCGCGGCCTCTACGGCGAGCCATTCAGCGGTTCGTCGAGGATCCGCTGGCCGAGGAACTCATCCGTGGCTACCTCCAGGGCGGAGAGATCGAAGTGTATCTGGACGCCGGGCAGCTGGCCTACCGGCCGGCCGGAGCCCCGGTGGCCGCCGGCCGCCGGCTCTCGGCCAACGTCTGACATGGCAGTTCAAGTGGTGTCGCGCCAACGCCCGATAGGTGTGTACGTGCGGTTTTGTGTGATGAGTCTGGCCCTGTGGGCCTTCAGTGTCGTCTCGGCGGGGGCCCAGCCGGCCGCCCAATCGCTGTCCGCGGCTGCGGCCGTTGGGGCGCCCTCGGCCCAGGCCGCGCCCATCCAGCAGCCTCCGGACGGCTCCGGCCCGGTGGTCCGCTCGCTCGAGCTGCGCTTCCATCCCGTCAACGAGTCGCTGATCGAGCCGCAGACCTACCTCTACTACATCCAGACCCAGGCCAGCCGGCCCAGTGACGGGGTCTGGGTGCCGTACTCCGACGACACCGAGAAAGTGGTGCTCGACGACTTCAAGCGGCTGTGGGGCACGAGCTTCCTCGACAACCTGTGGATCGAGGTGAACGACGACCCGTACGCCAACGGCGTCGTCGGCAAGCGCATCGTCTACAACATGGAAGAGCGGCCCCGCGTGAAGATCGTCGACTACACGGGGTCCGACAAGGTCGAGCGCACCAAGGTCGACGAGAAGATGAAGGAGGCGGGCGTGTCGCTCCGCCTCGACTCGTTCCTCGACGAAGGTGTCGTCCGGCGCGTGAAGGGTATCGTCCAGGGGCTGATGGCCGAGAAGGGCTATCAGTTCGCCGAGATCACCTCGTCAGTCGAGCCGCTGCCCGGCGGTCCGAAGCTGGTCAAGGTCGTCTTCAACGTGGAGGAGGGCCCGCAGGTCAAGATCCGGTCGATCGACTTCGTCGGCAACACGGCCATCGGCGACGGGACGCTGAAGCGGCAGATGGACGCCACCAAGGAGCACTGGTTCCTGTCGTGGATCACGGGCCGTGGCAAGTACCAGGAGGCCAAGTTCGACGAGGACGCCGACAAGATCATCGAGTTCTATCGCAATCGCGGCTACGTGCAGGCGCGTGTCGGGCAGCCCGAGCTCAAGGTGCTGGAAGACAGCGCCGACAAGCAGACGCGCTGGGTGCAGCTGGTCGTTCCCATCGACGAAGGCTCACGGTTCAAGGTCGGGTCCCTCGAATTCGACGGGAACAACGTCGTCAAGAGCGAGTTCCTGCGTCCCTATTTCAAGCTGGAGGAAGGCGACTGGTACAGTGAGAAGCGCATTCGCGACGGCCTGATCAAGGCGCGGGAACTCTACGGCGCGGGTGGCTACTTCGAGTTCACGGGCTACCCCGACCTCGACTTCAAGGCCGCGGCCGAAGGGCCCATCGCCGGCCCGGCCGAGCCGACGGTGGACGTGAAGATGAGGCTGACCGAGGGGGACCAGTACTTCGTGCATCGCATCACGTTCACGGGCAACACGACGACGCGCGACAACGTGATTCGACGCGAGATGCGCCTCCTGGAAGGGAACACCTTCAACACCGAGGCGCTCAAGTTCAGCGTGCGCCGGCTGAACCAGCTCGGGTACTTCAAGAACATCGAGGAGCAAGGGAGCGACGCCGTCGACGTCCAGAAGACGCCCAACGCCAAGAGCGAAGTGGACGTCACCCTCAAGCTGGAAGAGCAGAACCGCAACCAGCTCACCTTCGGCGCCGGCGTGTCGCAGTTCGAGGGATTTTTCGGGCAGATTTCGTTCCAGACGGGGAACTTCCTGGGGCGCGGCGAGTCGCTGACCGTCTCGGCTCAGGTCGGGTCGCGCGCCGAGAACTACCAGCTCGCCTTTACCGAACCGTTTCTCTTCGACCGCGCCATCACGGGCGGCTTCGACGTCTTCAAGCGAACGCTGCGCTACATCGATCAGTTCACGCAGGAGTCCACCGGCGGCAATCTCTCGACCGGCTTCCCCCTGGCCAACTTCTCGCGGATGTTCTTCACCTACAGCTACGAGCGGGTCCGGGTCACCGAACTCAATCCCTTGTACAACAATCCGGCCATCATCGCCCAGAACCCTTTTCTGGCCGACTCGCTCCTGCTCGGGGCCGGCGGGCGCCGTACGATCAGCAAGGTCGTGCCCAGTTTCGTGCACAACACCATCGACAATCCGATCTTCCCGAACCGGGGGCGTCGGGTGACGGGGAGTTTCGACGTGGCGGGCGTGGGCGGCGACACCTTCTTCGTGAAGCCCCGGTTCGAGGCCGTGCAGATGTGGCAGCAGTCGCGCCGCACGACCCTGGGCCTGCGCGCCCAGGTCGAGTACATCCGTCCGTACGGCCGCACCGAAACACTGCCGCTCTTCGAAACGCTGTTCCTCGGCGGCGAGTACAGCGTGCGCGGCTACGACATCCGATCGATTGGGCCGCGCGACCTGCAGACCGGCCTCGTGCTCGGCGGCGACAAGAGCCTGCTGTTCAACGCGGAATACATGATCTCGATTGCGGGCCCCGTGCGGCTCATCCTGTTCTACGACGCAGGACAGGTGCGCGTGCGAGGCCAGCCGTTCGCCTTCAAGGAGGACGTCACCCAGGTCGTACCGCCACCGCTGCCGCTGCTGGTCGATCCCTTCGCGAGCGGAATTCTCACCGCCCCGGACGCCCCTGGGTCGACGACCGAGGTGATTGGCCGGCGCAGTGCCTTCAAGACGTCGACCGGCGCCGAAATTCGTTTTTTCATGCCGGTGCTGAATGTGCCGTTCCGGCTGATCTTCGCGTTCAACCCGCAGCGGGGCGGGATCTACACCAACAGCCTGCAGCCGGCCAAGTCGTTCCAGTTCCGGTTTGCGGTCGGGTCGACCTTCTAGGTCGCGCGCTCAGGGGTGAACGACGCTGATTTCGTAGTTGGTGGGCTCGGTGAAACGGCCGACGTCATAGGCGCGGACGCACAATTGGCCGGCCTGCGTCACGTTGCCGTAGATCACCGCGGTCTGAACCGCTGTGTCGTTGGCGATGATGACGGCGCAGCCGGTCCCGTTCCACGTGCCGAGGGCAAGACCCATCACGATCGTGTCGTCGGGGCCGACCGCGGCCAGAGTGGCGGACACACTGCCCGATGCCGAACTCGAGAAGGTGTGGGTTGCGGCGCCGTTGGGCGTCAGCGTTCCGCTGAACGTTTCGGTGATGGGGTCGGGTGTGGGGGTGGTCGGAATGGTGACAGAGTCGTTGCCGCAGGCCGAGGTGACGGTGAGGGCCAGCGCGAACGACACCGAGCGGACGAGCAAACGGAACATGGAAGTAGTATAGGATGCCGGGTTGGTCATTGCATATGAAAGGACGTATCGGAATGAAAGGCTTTGCCGTAATCGGCACGATTTCCCTGATGGTCGCTTCGCCCGCGTTCGCGCAGACGCCGGCCGCCCCGGCCGCCCCCGCACCCGCCTCCGCCCCGGCGCCCGCGCCGCCGCGCCCCTTCCCCGAAGGTTCGAAGGTGGCCTACGTCGTTCTGCAGCGGATCGCGAATGAGTCTGCCCAGGGCAGGACGGCGACCGGCCGAATTCAGGCCGTTCAACAGGCCAAGGCCGCCGATCTGGCCGAGAAGAACAAGCAGCTCCAGAGCTTTCAGGCGAAGCTCGAGAAGGAGGCCAGCGTGCTGAGCAGCACGGCGGCCGGCGAGCTCCAGAAACAGGTCGAGCGCCTGCAGGTCGATATCCAGCGGGCCACTCAGGACGCGCAGGCCGAGGTGCAGGAACTCCAGCAGCAGCTCCAGCAGGAGTTCCAGCAGCAGCTCGAGCCCGTCCTGCAGGAACTCGGCCGCGAGAAGAACCTCCACTTCATCTTCAACGGTCCCGACGCCGGGCTGGTATGGGCCGACGCGGCTCTCGACATCTCCGACGATGTCATCAAGAAGCTCGACGCCGCCAAGCCGGCCGCCGGGAGCAAGCCGCCGGTGCAGTGAGCGCCGGCATCCCTCACGTTCTCGATCGGCTGCGCGACCGCTACCCGTCCGTGCTCGTCGATCGGATCGACGAGCACGAGACGGGCCGGCGCATCGTGGCCGTCAAGAACGTCACCGTCAACGAGGAGTTCTTTCAGGGCCACTACCCTGGCGCTCCCTTGCTGCCCGCGGTGCTCACTATCGAGGCCCTCGCGCAGGTGGCCACCTTGCTCGTCATCGAGCATCGCGGCGGCGAGCCCGTGGGCCAGGTGGCCCTGCGCGGCGTCAACCGCGCCAAGTTCCGGCGTCAGGTGGTTCCTGGGGACCGACTGCGGCTCGAGGTCACGCTCGGCGACCGCGTTGGCACGCTGTTGAAAGTCCAGGGGCTGGCCTCGGTGGAGGGGCAGACCGTCGCCGAAGCGGAACTGGTACTGGTGGTGCAGTCGGGCGGCGCCCAGGTCGACCCGACCGCCTATGTACACCCTTCGGCGCGCCTTGGCGACGGTACCGTGGTCGGGCCGCACGCCGTCATCGGTCGCCAGGTCGTAATCGGACGGCGCTGCACGGTGGGCGCTCAGGCGGTCATCGATGGCCGGACGGTGCTCGGTGACGACAACCGGGTCTTCCCGTTCGCCTCGATTGGTCTCGAGCCGCAGGACATGAAGTACCGTGGCGAGGATACGGCTCTCACCATCGGCCACCACAACATCTTTCGCGAGTTCGTCACCATCCATCGCGGCACTGCCGGCGGCGGCGGGGCAACGACCATCGGCGACCACAACCTCTTCATGGCGTACGTGCACGTGGCGCACGACTGCCGCATCGGCAGCCAGTCGATTTTCGGCAACAGCGCGACGCTCGGCGGGCACGTGACGGTCGAGGACTGTGCCAGCATCAGCGCCGGCTCCGGCGTGCACCAGTTCTGTCGGGTCGGCCGCCACGCCTTCGTCGGCGGGTATTCGGTGGTCACCAAGGACGCCCTGCCGTTTGCCAAGACGGTCGGTGGGCGACCGGCCCGCGTGTACGGGCTCAACGTCATCGGGCTCAGACGTCGCGGCTTCACCGACGACACCTTGGGCCGGCTGCGCAAGGCCTATCGATACCTCGTGCAGTCGAAGCTCAACACGAGCGATGCGCTCACCCAGATCGAGGGGCATCCCGAGATCGCCTGTGACGAGGTGGCCTATCTGGTGCAGTTCATTCGCACGGCAACGCGCGGCGTGATCCTGCGGCGGGGCGGAAGGCGGGCCGACGAAACCGCGGACGACTGATCGGGATGAAGCTGGGTCTGATTGCCGGTAACGGCCGCTTTCCGTTCCTCGTGCTCGACGCGGCTCGGGCCATGGGCTACGACGTCACGATCGTCGCCATCAAGGAAGAAGCCTCGACCGAGATCGACCAGGCGGCGCGCGCCGGCTCGCCACCGGCCACCGTCCACTGGACATCGCTGGGATTGCTGGGCGCCTGGCTCGAGATTTTCAATGCGGCCGGCGTGTCCCGGGCCGTGATGGCGGGCCAGGTCAAACACACGAAGATCTTCGGCGGTATCGTGCCCGACCTGACCGCCTTGTCGGTGCTGACCAGACTGCGATCGCGGAACACGGACGCCATCATCGCCGCCGTAGCCGACGTGATGCGCGATCATGGGGTGGAGCTCGTCGATTCCACCGCGCTGCTGCAGCCCCTGCTGGCCGCACCGGGTGTGATGACGCGCCGGGCGCCAACCGAAGACGAGAACCAGGATCTGATGTTCGGCTACCGCATGGCGGACACGATAGCCGGACTCGACATCGGCCAGACCATCGCCGTCAAGCATCGTGCGGTCGTGGCGGTGGAAGCCATGGAAGGGACCGACGAGACCATTTCTCGGGCGGGTCATCTGGCTGGCCCCGGCGTGGCCATCATCAAGGTGGCCAAACCGGGCCAGGACATGCGGTTCGACGTGCCCATCGTTGGGCTGGCGACCATCCAGGTGATGCGCAGCGCCGGCGCCAGGCTGCTGTCGCTGGATGCGGGCAAGGCGCTGATGTTCGAACGGCACGAGATGGTGTCGGCGGCCGACGAGTTCGGGATCGCGATCGTGGGCCGCCCGGCTGCCGCGAAGGGAACGGCATGATCGATCCGGTACGTGTGGCCGTGGTGGGGGTCGGCCACCTGGGGCGGCATCACGCGCGTGTGCTGGCCGCGTTGCCCGGGGTCTCGCTGGTCGGCGTCGTCGACACCGACCCCGACCGCGCGGCGGAGGTGGCCTTTGCGAACCACACGAACGTGATTGCGGACCTGGCCGACCTGGCCGGTCAGGTGGACGCCGTCAGCGTCGCGGTGCCGACCGAGGCACACACCGCGGTCGCCTTGGCGCTCATCGCTCAGGGCGTGCACGTCCTCGTGGAGAAGCCGCTGACGCGCTCGCTCGAAGAGGCCGACCAGATGCTGGACGCGGCCGAGGCCGCCGGCGTCGTCCTGGCCGTCGGTCACATCGAGCACTTCAACCCGGCCGTCCATGCGGCGCGCCCGCACATCACGCAGCCGCGGTTCATCGAGGTGCATCGGCTCGGCACGTTTCCCGAGCGCAGCCTGGACATCGACGTGGTGTTCGACCTGATGATCCACGACCTCGGCCTGGTCCTCGAGGTGGTGGATAGCGACGTCGTCGGCATCGAGGCTGTCGGCGTTCCCGTCCTGACGCCGCGAATCGACATCGCCAATGCCCGCCTGAAATTCGCCAACGGCTGCATCGCCAACCTGACGGCGAGCCGCATCTCGCGCGAGCAGGTGCGCAAGATCCGCTTCTTCCAGCAGAGCACCTATCTGTCCATCGACTACAAGGCACAGGAGGTAGAGGTCTGGCGCCTGGTTCCGCAAGAGGGTGCCGCACCCAGGATCGAAGGCGGTAAGCTCGACGTTCAACGGGATGAGCCGCTCAAGCGCGAGCTCGAGGACTTCGTCGGCGCCGTGCGCGCGCGGCGGGCGCCAGGCGTGACGGGGGCCCGGGGACGGGCGGCCCTGGTGCTGGCCCGGGACATCGTCTCTCGGATGAGCGAGAGCGCGGGGGAGTGGAAGGCACACCGATGATGAACATCGAGATCAACCACGCCATTGCGGCGCGGGCGCGGGCCGGAGAGTCGCTCACCGAGGCGGAACTGGCCGAGCTCGATTCGACCGACGTGCTCTCACTCGGGATGCTGGCCGACGAGGTGCGGCGGGCGCGCACGGGCACTGCGGTCACCTATACCCGGGTCTTCGAGCCGGGGCCGGAAACCGATGCGCCCAGCCTGGCGGCGATGGCAGCCCGGGGTGTGGAGATTCGCCTGGCGCTCACCGCTGCCTCGCTCGACGAGGCGGCGAGCCGCATCGCGCACGTCCGGAAGGCCAGCGGCCCGGATGCGCGCCTGACGGGCTTCTCCCTGGCCGATCTCTCGGCCCGAGGATGGGCGCCGATTGGCCAGGTGCTGGCCGCACTGCGATCGGCAGGTCTCGACGCCATTGCCGACGCGCCCGTCGATGCAGTGACGTCGGCGGAAGTCGATGCGGTGGCAGCCGCGGGCCTGGGCCTCGGCGCTCTCTCGGTGCGCGGCGTGCCCGATCAGCGCGTGACGCTGGTGCTGAAGGCCCGTGCCGCACTGGCAGGCCGTCCATGGGTGAGCGCGTTTGCGCCCCTGTCTCGCGAGCAATCGGTGAGCGCGCCCACGACGGGGTACCACGACGTGCGGATGGTGGCGCTGGCCCGCCTGGGACTGCCGGCAGTGTCGGCGATTCAGGTCGACTGGCAGCAGTATGGGCCCAAGCTCGCCCAGGTGGCGCTCACCTTCGGCGCAAGTCATCTGGACCGCGTCTCACCGTTCGACGACACCGCGCTCGGTTCACGGCGGGGCAGCGTTGAAGAGGTGCGGCGCAACATCGTCGCAGCGGGCTTCACGCCGGCCTCGCCGGGCACCTCCGCATGAGGCCGTCGCGACTGGGGGCCGTGGCGTACCTGAACACCAAGCCGCTGGTCCGTGGGCTCGCTGCCCGCCCCGATCTGTTCGCGATCCGCTTCGACGTCCCGTCGGTCTGCGCGTCGCTGCTGCACGAGGGGCAGGTCGACCTCGGTCTCATTCCGGCCGTGGAATACCTGAGAGGCGACTACGCGCTGGTGCCTGGGATCGCGATCGGGTCGGATGGCCCGGTCCGGTCGGTCGCCGTCTTCTCGCGCGTGCCGATCGATCGGGTCGAGACGCTCGCCCTCGATACCAGCTCGCGCACGTCGGTGGCGCTCACCCGCATCCTGTGCGCCAGGCTCTGGAACATCGCTCCTCGGTTCATACCGGCCGCGCCGGACCTCGGCGCGATGCTCGCCCGCGCGGATGCCGCTCTGGTCATCGGTGATCCCGCCCTCACCGCGGACGAGGACCGGCTCGGCGTCATCAAGACGGATCTGGGCGACGCGTGGCGGACGTTGACGGGCCTGCCCTTTGTCTACGCGGCGTGGACGGGACGCGACCGAGCCGTGGACGACGAGCAGGTGGCGGCGCTGACCGCCGCACGCGACCGCGGTGTCGCGGACGCATCCGCCATCGCGCGCGAGGTGGCGCGCGGCGACACAGCCGTCGAGCACCGCACCCTCACCTACCTGCGTGATACTCTCAAGTACGGTCTGGGCGATCGGGAAACGGCCGGACTGGAACGCTTCCACGCGCTGGCTGTCGAGCTCGGGCTGGCGCCGGGCTCGCGCCCGCTTCGGTTCTTCGCATGAGTCACACGCTCGCCGAGTTGCAGACCCGGATCGAGACGGGCGGCCGCCTGGGCGCCGCCGAAGCGCTGTTCCTGTATCGCTCGGCCCCGACGTGGTGGCTGGGCGGCATGGCCGACCTGGTGCGCCGCCGCAAGCACCCCGACGGCGTGGTCACCTACATCATCGATCGCAACGTCAACTATACGAACGTGTGCGTGGCGCGCTGCAACTTCTGCGCGTTCTACCGTCCGGTCGGGCACGGCGAGGGCTACGTGCTTTCGTTCGATGAAATCTTCCGGAAGATCGACGAAACGCTCGCGCTGGGTGGCGCGCAGCTGCTGCTGCAGGGCGGCCACAATCCCGACCTGCCCCTGGCGTGGTACGAGGATCTGTTTCGCGCCGTCAAGGCCCGCTACCCCGCCCTCAAGCTGCACGCCCTCTCGCCGCCCGAGGTGCTGCACCTGTCGCGGATGTCGCGCCTCGAGGTGCCCCACGTCATCGCCCGGCTCGTCGCCGCCGGCCTCGACAGCATCCCTGGCGGGGGCGCCGAAATTCTCGTGGACCGTGTGCGGAAGCTCCTGAACTGCTATGGGAAGGCATCGGCCGACGAATGGCTCGACGTGATGCGCCAGGCGCACCGCGCCGGCCTGCGCACGACGGCGACGATGATGTACGGGACGGTCGAATCCGACGAGGAGCGGCTCGAGCACATGCTGCGGCTCAGAGCCGTTCAGGATGAGACGGGCGGTTTCACGGCCTTCATTGCGTGGAGCTATCAGCCCGAGCATACCGAGCGCGGCGGCGCGGAGGCGACCGGCATCGAATACCTGCGGACGCTGGCTCTGGCCCGGCTGGTACTCGACAACTTCGACAACCTGCAGGCATCGTGGGTGACGCAAGGCGGGAAGGTGGGCCAGTTGAGCCTCGCCTTCGGCGCCAACGACATGGGCAGCGTCATGATTGAAGAAAACGTCGTGCGGGCAGCCGGCGCGGCGTATTGCATGGACGAAGTCGAGATCGTGCGCCATGTCGAGGACGCCGGCTTCATCGCCAAGCGGCGCAGCATGCACTACGAGATCCTTGGTAATCCCATCATCCGGGAGCGGGAGCTGCCGCGCCAGCTCGCGCTGGCGACGGCGCGGGCGGACGGCGACACCTCGGTACCCGCGGAACTGGCCAGCTACCCGGCGCGCAGCGCCGCGGGGAAGCGGCAGCGGAGCCAGCCGCGTTCGCCGGTGGCATGATCCGTTTCGGCGCAGCCTGGATCGTGCCTGTCGACCGGCCTCCCATCCGGGACGGATGGGTCGCGGTCGATGAAGGGCGCATCGTTGCGATCGGCGCGGGCGACGGCGAGGCTGACCGGGCGTACGGTCCGCGGCGAAGTCTTGGGCGCGTGGCTCTCCTGCCCGGCCTGGTCAACGCTCACACGCACCTGGAGCTATCGTGGCTACGTGACCGGGTTCCCCCGGCCAGTCGCTTCACGAGCTGGGTCAAGCAGCTCATGGCGGTTCGGCGCGGGGTGGAGCGTCCGGACGACCCAATCGTGGTCGAGGCCGCGTGCGCGGCAGCGCGCGAGGCCCGCGCGACGGGCACCATCGCCGTGGGTGACATCAGCAATTCGCTGGTCTCGGTAGACGTTATCGCCGCCAGTGGGCTTCACGGCATCGTCTTTCACGAACTGATCGGATTTCGTGCGGCCGATGCGGAGCGCGTCGGCGCGACGCGGGCGTTGCGCGAGGCGGCCGCCTCGCGCGTTCGGTGCGTGCGCGTGTCGGTCGCGCCACATGCGCCCTACTCGGTGTCGCCCGAGCTGTTCCAGGCGATCCGCGCCGAGGTGTCGGCGGGTGCCGTGCCGTACACGAGCGTGCACGTGGGCGAGTCGGACGAGGAGATAGAGCTGATGGAGGCCGGGACGGGCGAGTGGGCCCGAATGCTCCGCTGGATCGGCGCCTGGCGCGACGACTGGACGCCGCCGGGCGTCGGGCCCGTGGAGTATCTGGATCGGCTGGGCATGATCGACGCGCGCACCTTGGCGGTGCACGGCGTCCGGTTGGCGGACGAGAGCTTGAACGGTCTTCGGGCGCGGGGCGCGACCCTGGTGACCTGTCCTCGCAGCAACCAGTGGGTTGGTGTTGGGGTGCCCCCGGTGGACCGATTCTACCGGTCCGGTGTCGCCGTTGCCGTCGGGACCGACAGCCTGGCGAGCGTGGACGACCTCAACCTCTTCGCAGAACTGAAGACCCTCAGCTGGCTGGCGCCCGGTGTTCCCGCGGCGCGATTGCTCGAAAGCGCCACCCTCGTCGGGGCGCGGGCCCTGGGGCTCGACTCCGAACTGGGCTCGCTGACCCCCGGTAAGCGCGCCGAGATCGTTGCCGTGTCTCTGCCAGGGAACGTCGCGGACGTGGAGGCGCATCTGGTTTCGGGCATCGAGCCGCGAGAGATCGCGTGGATACCCGGCGCCGGCTAGGTCAGTCAGAATAGGCGCAGACTGCGGATTCACGAGATCGACGGATTCCCATGCGCTTCCTGACCTATTTCTCATTCGTTCGCGTCGGCCACACGGTCTTCGCGCTGCCGTTCGCGCTGACCGGCGCGCTGCTGGCCACGCGTCAGCACGACATCACGTGGGCGCAAGTGGGCTGGATCGTCATGGCCATGGTGTCGGCGCGGAGCGCGGCCATGGGTTTCAACCGGCTCGTGGACGCGGGGTTCGATGCCCTCAACCCGCGGACGGCGATGCGTGAGCTTCCGCGTGGCGCGATGTCACGGCGCGAGGCTGCGGTCTTCGTGGCGGCGGCCTCAGCCGCGTTCGTGTGGGTGTCCTTCAGAATCAGTTGGCTGTGCGGCGTCTTGTCGCCGGCGGCGCTCGCGATCGTGTTCTGGTATTCGCTGGCCAAGCGTTACACGGCCTACACGCAGGCATTTCTTGGACTCGCGATGGCGGTGGCCCCGGTCGGGGGGTGGCTGGCTGCCGGCGGACGCGGTGGATGGGAGCCGTGGCTGCTCGGACTGGCGATCGGTCTGTGGGTCGGCGGGTTCGATGTGCTGTATGCGTGCCAGGATCTCGAGTTCGACCGGGCGCATGGCCTGCGGTCCATTCCCGTTCGCTTCGGCGTGCCGCATGCGCTGCTCATCTCACGGCTCATGCACGTGGGGACCATTGCTGGCATGGCCGCGCTGGCCTGGGTGGTGCCATTGGGGGCCACTTACCTGGCCGGCGTCGGCCTGGTCGCGGCGCTGCTGATCTACGAGCAGTCGCTCGTGAGCGCGACGGACCTATCCCAGGTGAAGCGGGCCTTCGACATGAACGGCTATGTGGGCATCGTCTACCTGTGCGTCACCGCGCTGGCCCTGTATGTCGGTTGACAAGAGCCCCGCGAAGATCGCGGGCATGTTCGACGCCATTGCCGGGCGCTACGACCTGCTGAACGGAGTGCTGTCGGGTGGGCTGGATCGCTACTGGCGGCGGCGCGCCATCCGGGCGCTCGCCCTCACCGGACGCGAGCGCCTGCTGGATGTCTGCACGGGGACGGCCGACGTGGCGATGGCCGGCGCCAGGGCGGGGGCGGCCCGGGTCGTAGGAGTGGACTTTGCCGGCGCGATGCTGGCACACGGGCTCGCGAAGCTTCGGGGCGGCGCGCTCGACTCACAGGTGGCGCTCGTGCGTGGCGACGCCATGCGGCTCCCCGTGGCCGACGCATCGGTCGATGCCGCCACCATTGCCTTCGGCATTCGGAACGTGCAGCAGCCGGAGGTGGCCTGCGCCGAGTTGTGGCGGGTGCTGAAGCCAGGGGGACGGCTGGCCATCCTCGAGTTCGGACTACCGGTCGTGCCGGCGGTGCGGCCGCTGTACCTGTGGTATTTCAAGCACGTCCTGCCCCGGATCGGACGGGTCGTGTCGCGACACCAGCTGGCCTACGACTACCTCCCGCAGTCGGTGGGGAGCTTTCCGTTTGGCGACGCGTTCGGGCGGATTCTGTCCGCCACGGGATTTTCACAGGTGGCCGCCCGGCCGCTGACGCTGGGGATCGTCTATCTGTACAGTGCGAAGAAGCCCGATCAGGCGCCGGCCCCGTGATACTCTCGTAAGTGGCTGATGTACTTCGACTTCGACGGCCGCTACTCGGACATCGAGCCCGTCGGGCACGCGATCAATCGGCGCGACGGCGTGGTCGTATCGCTCGTGGTTCACGCGGTCGTCATCGCGTTGCTGCTCTGGGCGCCCGAGCTGCTGCCGGATCGTCAGCGGAACCCGGAAGCCGAGGTCGTGCAGATGGAGCAACCGCGGCGAACCGAGGCGCCGCGGTTTGTTTTCGTGCAGCCCAAGCTCGATATCCCGGCCAAGAAGCCGCCCGAGCGCGCCGAGCTCTCGGACATCGACCGGCAGGCGCGGGCCGTCGAGCGCCCGCCCGCCATCGATAACCCACTGCCGTTTTCGCGCGGCAACTCGTCCGAGCGCGTCGAAGCGCGGGCCGAAGAGCGCGCGCGAGGACGCGGCCCAGCCGAGACGCCCGCGCCTGAGGCGCCGCCCAGTGTCGAAGTCCCCGATCGCAGCGCCGACCCCTCCCCCGAAGGTCGCCTGGCGCTGAACAAGCCCCAGTCGGCGACGCCTCCACCAGGCGGACAGCTTGGTGAGGCGCTGCGCAACCTCCAGCGGTATGTCGACCAGGAATCGTTCGACAATCCTCGCGGCAACCTGCAGGAGTTCGGGCCGGCGATTCAGTTCGACACCAAAGGCGTCGAGTTCGGTCCCTGGATCCGGCGCTTCGTCGCGCAGGTGAAGCGCAACTGGTTCGTACCGTATGCGGCGATGTCGTTGAAGGGCCGCGTCGTCATCACCTTCTACGTCCACCGCACCGGCGCACTCACCGACGTGATCGTCGTGTCGCCGTCCTCGGTCGACTCGTTCAACCTCGCGGCGCGTAACGCCCTGCTGTCGTCGAACCCCACCGAGCCGCTGCCGCCCGAGTACCCCGATGACCAGGCGTTCTTCACGGTGACGTTCTTCTACAACGAGTCTCCTGACGGCCCGGCGCCGCAGGAGCGCTAGGGCCCGGCCGTGACGCCGATCGTGGCGGTGCTGGGGCCGACGGCCACCGGCAAGAGCGCTCTGGCCCTGATGCTGGCGGAGCGTCTGGACGGCGAGATCGTCAATTGCGACTCGACGGCCGTGTATCAGGGGTTCGACATCGGCACCGACAAGGTGCCCGCCGCCGAGCGACGCGGGATTCCGCATCACCTCATCGATGTCGTGCCGCCGACCGCGGA
>JADZBZ010000107.1 GCA_020851835.1 Acidobacteriota bacterium | reverse complement strand
TCGTGCGGGAGAGGATCACCTCTCCGGCGAAACTGGGGGTGATGGGCGGCTCTAACGGCGGATTGCTGGTGGGGGCGGTCATCAACCAGCGTCCGGACCTCTACGCGGTGGCGCTGCCGGCCGTGGGTGTGATGGACATGCTGCGCTACGACCGCTTCACCGGCGGCCGGCTCTGGGTGGGCGAATACGGCTCGGCGTCGAACCCTGCGCAGTTCCCGTTCCTCATCAAGTACTCGCCGGTGCAGAACGTCAAGCCCGGGACGTGTTACCCGGCCACCCTGATCACGACAGCCGACCATGACGACCGCGTGGTGCCGAGCCACTCGTTCAAGTATGCAGCAGCGCTGCAGGCCGCCCAGGGATGCGGCAAGCCGGTGCTCATCCGCGTGGAAGTCTCGGGCTCGCACGGCTATCGCCCGACGGACAAGCTGATTGCGGAGCGCGCGGACCAGTGGGCGTTCGCGGCAGAGGCGATGGGCCTTGGCCGGAAAGTCGCGAAGTAGACGACCGGTTGCACAACACGCCGCCTCAGCTTCCCGACGTCTTGCGCGTATCTGCTCGTGGGGCAGCCTCATGGATTTCGGCTGCGGACGATGCGGTCTGGTTAGCCGGACTTGCCAGCGTCGGACGCCTGGCCGAGAATCACGATGTGAAGTTCGAAGTCCTCGGCGAGATCGAGCAGGTCGAGACGATCGCCGTCGGTACAGGCGTCCGAGTCCGCGCTCTTCTGGCAAAGGCCTGCGGTCGCGGACGCTGGCGGAAGCGCAAGGGTGTCGCGACGGGGCGCCTCTCCAACGGCGCGGTTCGCCGAGTTGAGCTACATTGGTACGAGGCCCACGGCATCGGCCGATGGGACTTCAAGATCGAGGCATACGCCGACTAGCCATGAAACGCCCGACCCAATTCGCCGTCTGCCTGGACAACGCCGGCAACGAGGCCTCGTTGATCCGCGGCAAGATCTACCCGGTTGTTCCCGACGCCAGGGCTGCGAAGGACGAGCTACTTCGCATCATCGACGAGAGCGGCGACGACTACCTGTTTGCGCGGTCGCAGTTCGAGGTTGTCGAGTTTCCGCAGGCCGTTCGCCGCAAGCTCCTGGCGCTGCAGAAAGCCGGCTAACCAGGCGCAGCAGCCGTCGGCGGCTGCTGCCATCATGGGGCCGCCGCCGGCTGAACCGCGGTCGTTGCCCTCAGCAAGGAACGCATCGAGCAGCCCGTCCACTTTTCACCGGACGACGAGCCCTGCATCGGGCGAAAGCTGACAACCCTTTGGTGCGGGCGGCGATGATGCACCTCAAGATAGAGTGAGCTGGCCAACGCCGTATATGGAGTCGGCGCCCGCGGTGGGTGGCATGCTGCATCGCGCGACTCGGCTCAACGCGAAGCCGTTGATATGGAGCACCGAGAATCGCGGACGGAGAGCTGTCGATGATCTCAAGCGGGCGTCGCGTCCCACACGACGCTTCTGGGTGCTGGGCTTGGCCTCCTCGTGTCCGCCGCGACGGCCGTGCGCATCGTGGCAGACGAGCGCCTCGTGACGGCACGCTATCCTGAGTATGTGGCCTATGCGGTTCGCACGAAACGCATCATCCCATTTCTCGTATGACGCCGTGTCTGTGTGGGGTACTCGCGGCACAAGACCTCCGGGCCTTACGGGACGGCGCCTCACCACCTGCTGAAGCTGGCCCCCTTGAGGCGCCCCGCGGGCTCGGCCGAGGAGTCCTCGTCGATGGTGACGACCGGGGAGAGGTTCGCGATGGCGGAGGCCCAGCACGTTTCCGGCCGCCTCAACCAGTCGAGGATTCGCCGTCAAGACGACCGCGATCACCGTCCGGATCCGGCTCCGATTGAACGCGTCACTCTGGACGATTCGTGCGCCGTGATGGTGCGCAGCCCTTGCCCGTCGTCATCCAACATCCGCTCCACCTGCGCGGATTCGCGTGGCAGGCGCGGCACACAAGCCCGCCCTGCACTAGAATACGCGCCAGTCCACATTTCCGGGGGAGGTCTGATGTCCTGCAAGTTGACGGCGATCGCCGTGCTGGGTCTTGTTTGCGCGGTGGCCGCAGCGCAGCCGCCTGCGCCTGCGCTCATCGATGTCACGGTTCACGAAGGGACGTCGATGTCCGTGGCGGTGTCGCCCGATGGCCGCACGCTCGCCGTCGATCTGCAGGGCAGCATCTGGACGCTGCCCGCCACTGGCGGCACCGCGACACGGATTACCGACGTCTTCAATGACGCGCGGCAGCCGTCATTCTCCCCCGACGGCAAGTGGATCACCTTTTTCGGGTACCGCGACGGCTGCTACGACCTGTGGGCGATCGCGCCCGACGGATCGCAGCAGCATAAGCTGACGTGGGGTGCCTTTGACGACCGTGAGCCCGTGTTTTCGCACGACGGCACGCGCGTCGCCTTCTCGTCGGACCGCGGCAACACGCTCGGCAGCGACTACAACATCTGGACGCTGGACGTGCAGAGCGGCGAGTTTCGCCAGGTCACGAAGGACCCCGCCGACGACTACATGCCGACCTGGTCGCCCGACGACAAGGAGATCGCCTTCGCGTCGACACGTGGCGACGGCCGGTCGGTATGGGCGATCAACCTCGCCGACGGTACCGAGCGCAGGGTGGCGAGCGCCGCCGGGCGCGTGGATGCTCCGTCATGGGGCGGAGACGGGGCGATTGTCTATCACGTCAGCGCCGGCGCCGGGTCCGGTCCCGGGAGCAGCGGCCCCGGCTCGGCGCGCTACGAGATCGGCGGCAAGACGATCACCGGCGGCGAGAACGTGTTCGGTTTCCGGGCGTCGTGGGCCAATCCGACGGAGTTCTACTACGTCTCGGACGGCAGAATCCGGAAGCGCACCGTCGGCGGCTCGGCGCCGCAGACGATCGAGTTCACGGCGACGCTGCAGGTCACGCGCGCGGCGACGACCTACACGCCGCACCGGCGCGACTTCACCTCGGCCGCGCCGCGGCAGGTTCTCGGCGTCGTGCACCCGGTGATCTCGCCGGACGGGAAGCAGATCGCGTTCGCCGCGGTCGGCGACATCTACGTGATGCCCGTCGGCGGCTCGCCGGTGAATCTCACGAAGGACGCGGCGTTCGACACCGAGCCGGCCTGGTCGCCCGACGGCTCCAAGCTCGCCTACTCGTCCGACAAGGACAGCGAGCACCTGCAACTCTGGGTCCGGGACATGAAGTCGGGGACCAGTCGCCGCCTCACCGACCTGACGACACAGCCCCAGGGGGCGGCGTGGTCGCCCGACGGCGGGCGCATCGCCTTCTTCAACGTGGACGGCATGTGGCGCGTGGCGCAGATGTCGGTCATCGAGGTGGCGACCGGCACGGTCACCAAGGTCCACGACAGGCTGCCCCAGCCCGGCGCGCCAGCCTGGTCGCCCGACGGCACGCGGCTGGCGATCGCCGGCATCGCGCCGATGACCAGGCGCTTCCGCGAGGGCACCAACCAGATCCTGACGATGTCGTCGACGAAGCTGAATGACGACAAGTGGTTCGCACCCGAGCCGATGATGTCGATCGACTCGCGCGGCGGCTGCGGCCCCGCCTGGTCGCCAGACGGCACCAAGATGGCCGCCATTTACGAGGGCGTGCTCGCGGTGTGGCCCGTGTCACGGGCCGGTGAGCCGCTCGGGCCGCCGCGGCGCATCACGAACGAAAGCGCACACGCCCCGAGCTGGAGCGGCGACTCGCGCCACGTCCTCTATCAGTCGGCCGACAAATTGCGGATCGTCGACATCGAGGATGGCGACGTCCAGACCGTCCCGCTCGATTTGACGTACACACCCGCCATCCCGACTACGCGCCTGCTCGTTCACGCCGGCACGCTGGTCGACATGAAGAGCGCCGCCAGCCGCGCCGACGTCGATATCGTCATCGAGGGAAACACGATCACGCGCGTCGGGCCACACGCCCAGGCGAACCACACGGGCCAGGTCATCGACGCGTCACACCTGACGGTGATGCCGGGCCTCATCGAGTTCCACACGCACCTGCAGCCCGACTTTGGCGAGTCGGCCGGCCGCGCCTGGCTGGCCTTCGGCATCACGACCGTCCGGAGTCCGGGCAACACGCCGTACGAGCCGGTCGAGGAACGCGAGGCGAGCGAGGCGAACGTCCGGATCGGGCCGCGCGTCTACGGCACCGGCAACCTGATGGAGTGGCAGCGCGTGTACTACAAGATGGGCATCGCGATTTCCAGCGTCGCCCACTTCGAGTTGGAGCTCCAGCGCGCGAAGGTCCTGCAGTACGACCTGCTCAAGAGCTACGTGCGCCTGCCCGACCTCCAGCAGAAGCGGATGGTGGAATTCGCCCACAGCATCGGCATTCCGGTCGCCACGCACGAAATCTATCCGGCCGCGCTCGTCGGCGTCGACAACACCGAGCACACCAGCGCCACGAGCCGCCGCGGCTATTCGCCGAAGGTAGCCACCCAGCAGCGCGCCTACGAGGACGTGATTCAGCTCTTCGGGAAGAGCGGCCGCTATATGACGCCGACGCTGTTCGGCTCCGCGAGGCCGCTGTTCGATGCAGACCCTGGCTTGAAGGCCGATCCGCGCTTCACGTTGTACCCCGAATGGATGCAGGCGGAGGTCGCGCAGATGGCGGACCCGAAGGCGCCCAAGTACGCCATCGACCCGGCGGGCAGCGGAAAAATGGTGATGGATGTCATGCGGGCAGGAGGCATCATCGTGGCCGGCACCGATACGCCGAACGGAATCAACCTGCACGGCGAGATATCGGCTTACGTCTCGGCCGGCATGACGCCTTTCGAGGCCTTGCAAGCGGCGACAGTCAACCCGGCGCGCGCGCTCGCCCTCGATGCCGGCACGATCGAGCCCGGCAAGCTCGCCGATCTCATCATTGTCGACGGAGACCCGCTGGCGAATGTCTCCAACGCCTACAAGGTGCGTCGCGTGATCGCGAACGGGCGGGTCTACGAGATGGATCAGCTCATCAAGCGCGGCACGGCAGCGAAGCCCTGAATACCGGCCAGTCCGGTTAGAGTTGATTGACTCATGCGTCTCGCGCGCCGGGCCTCCCGGCGCGCCCCGGCAAGAGAATCCCGCGTCAGCGCTGGCGCGGCCTCCCCGGGATCACGATCGGGCTGGCCTTCTGCACTGCAGCCCACACGCGCCGCCCCACCTTGTCGGCTTCCGCGATGATGGCCGCCTCGTCCATAGTCAGGATCTTGCGGTCGCGCATCACGAACCGGCCATCCACCATCACCGACTCGATGTCGGACGGCTGCCCGTTGTGAATCCACGCGGAGAGAATGCGCACGGCTGGAACGAGATGAATCCGCTGCGTGTCGAGCACGATGAGGTCGGCCTTCTTCCCGATCTCGAGCGCACCCAGGCTCGTGCTCTGCCGCACGGCGCGGGCACCGCCGAGCGTCGCGTCCTCGAGCACGTCTTCGGGCTGCGGCAGGACACCGGGGAACGGGTCGTCGCGGCGGACGCGTTCGGTGAGCAGCGCCACCCGGAGCACCAGGAACATGTCGGTGGTGTTGTTGTCGGTGCCGTACGCGATGGGACAGCCAGCCGCGCGCAGGGCCGGAATCGGTGGGATGACGCCCCGGTTGGCGGCCATGCCCGCCTGGTGCGACACGATGGTGCCCGTCTTGGCCAGAAGCGCGATGTCGGCATCGTCCACATAGCGGCAGTGCGCCGCGAAGAGGCGTGGACCGAGAAAGCCGTGCCGATCGAGAAACGCCGGCGGGCTCATGCCGTGATGCCGGCGCATGTAGTCGACCTCGGCGGTGCTCTGCGACAGGTGAATCGTGTAGCCGAGATCGTGCTTTTCGGCGAAGGCACGAACGGCCTGCAGAAGCTCGGGCGACGAGTTCTCGGCGAGGCCGGCGGCCGGGAACACACTGATGCGCCCCTGGTTCCTGCCGTGCCAGGCGGAATAGAGGTCGTCGATACGCCTGAGCCCATCGTCGCGCATCTTCGGCGAAAACCGCGGCGCCTCACCTTTCGCGAGAATCTCCGGCGACATCGGGGAGCCGCCCTCCCTGTCGGTGGCCGATTCCGCAAAGACCCAGCGCAGGCCCGTCCTGGCCAGCTCGGACGCGGTATTGGCGGTCCCCGCTACGTTCTCGACGACCGTGGTGCTCCCGGTCTTGATGGCTTCGAGCGCGCCGACGACGGCCATGAGCGTGGACTCCTCCCGGGAGAGGAGGCTGTTGGGCTGGATGGCCAGACGATAGCTGTTGGGGAATCCGAAGTCTTCGTTGAAGCCGCGCGCGATGGTCGCTCCGAGGTGCGCGTGGCAGTTGATGAGACCTGGCAGCAGCGCCTTGCCCCTCCCGTCATAGACCTCGGCCTGCGGATACCGCTGGAGGATGTCGTCGGTGGGGCCAATGGCCGCGATGGTGTCGCCGACAACCGCCAGCGCCACGTCGTGCTGCGTGGCACCGACGGTCACGACGGTCGTGTGCGAGAAGACAACCGGGCGAGCCGGCGGCGCCTGCGCCGCCAGGCCGCGCGAGTCGAGCAGCAGGGCCGCCGCTCCAGCGCCCGCGCCGGCGAGCAGTTGGCGGCGGCTGAGGTGCACCGAGCTGGCCGCGGACGACGAGGGCGACGAGTCGTGGAGAGTCGATTTTGGCATGGCGTATGGGTCCGGTGTGTCCGCACTGGCGTCACACGTGGCGACATCCTACACCGGTGCGCGTCGCTCGAGGGCAGGTTCCCATCGTGAATCGTCAGTCACCCGTTTTCAAGGCACTCCCACCGCCAGGTCATTCGACTCCACGCTCGTGCCGCACGCCGAGGTGGCCGCCACTCGAATGAAGTACGTCCCCGCGCCCACGGCGGCCGACACCGTGTTCGTGAGGCCGACGCCGCTGTTGTAGAGATTGCTCAACCCGCTACCCGACCCGGCGCGCACCGTGTAGCCGGTGACGGGACCGCCGGACGGCGTGCCCCAGTTGATCGTGATGACGCCGCCGCTCTGGCCTCCCGTGACGACCGGCGCCGCCGGCACCGTGCATACGGGACCCACCGAGACGGTTGCCTCCGGGGAGGGAGCGCTGGTGCCGCCTGGGCCTTGCGCCAGCACCCGCAGGTAATAGGTGCCCGCTCCGACAGCACCGCTCACGCTCGTGGCGCCGCCCACCGCACCGCTGAACACGTTGGACGCCCCAGGCGCCGTGCCCGCCCGGACGACATAGGTCGTGACCACGCCACCCGAGGCCGGCGGCATCCACGAGAGCGCGATCGTGCCGCCGGCAGCGGAGGCCACGACGTTCTGCGGCGGTCCCGGCGGGGTGCCGACCGTGGCCACGACGTCCGCCGCGGCCGGGCCCGTGCCCACGGCGTTCTGCGCCAACACCCGAACGTAGTATGTGCCGATTGGAACGGGCGACGACACGGTCGTCACCTCACCCACCGCGCCGTTGAAGACGTTCGACAGGCCGGCGCCCGTGCCCGCTCGCACGATGTAGGTGGTCACGGGCGTGCCTTGCGCCGGCGCCTGCCACGACACCGTGATGGTGTTGTCCGACACGCTGGCCTGCAGGTGCTGCGGAGCGCTGGGGAGCGTGGCGCCCGCGGGCGGTCGGAAGGCCTGCACGATGGGGAAGGCCTCGCTCTGCGACAGCGCGTTGTTCTGCGTGGCGGTGCCGGTGGCCAGGCCGTTGTGGAGCACACCGGGATTCGAGAGGTTGAGAATGCGGGCCCCGCCGCTGCCCGGACACGCGTAGGCCATCACCGTCCTGAACGGTGTCGCCGCGCCGCAGTTCTTGTAGCCGAAGCTGTAGGGGCGGAACGGCGAGCTCGTGACGGGATCCTCCACCGAGTGGTTGTCACCGAAGTTGTGGCCCACCTCGTGCGTGAAGGTGTACTGCGCGAAGCAGCCGCGGGCCGACACACCGTGGGCGTAGCTGGCACTCGGCCCGAGCCACGCCACGCCGCACGCGCCGCCGGCGGTATTGGCCAGCACCAGGTGCATCAGGTCGGCGCCCACGGCGCTGCGCGTGGCCGCCACAGGCGCCGACGATGTGAACGCGCTGAGATCGTTCGACATGTTCGAAGGATCCTGGACGAAGCCCACCAGCTCGCCGGTGCCCACGAGTCGCTTGGTCGCCGCCACGCCGCTGCGGGCAAACGCGGTGTTCGAGTCGGCGATGCCCTGCGCGATGAGGGCCTCGATGGCCGCCTGCCCACCGGCCGCGGTCATCGCGGCCGTCGTGTAATACACGTAGATGTCCACGACTTCGCCCGCCTCGGGATGCGCAACATCTCCGGCGGGCGCCTGGATGCGCTCGCCGGGCGGCGGCAGCAGCGGCGGCAACTCCAGGGGAAAGCTGCCGGGATCGAGCTGCTCGATGGTGGCCACGCCGTCGATGGCCGACAGGCGGTACAGCGCGTCGCCGGTGGACACGCCGCCCGACAACACCGTGCCTTTCCACGTGAGCGTGACGGTGCTCAGCGGGTCGTCAGCCACGTGCCCAACCCATGTCTGATGCCCGAACGTGTCCGACTCCAGCCGCTCGAACTGCGTTTCCAGCACCGCATCGTCGAAGAGGTTGAGCGTGACGAGGGATGGACGGTCGCCCGCGGCGCCGGCGGCGGATGCCGCCGTCAGACGGTCAAACCGGACCCTCGAGGCGCGGGCCCTCACCACGGTGGGCCCGCCCGCGTCGATGGCACCCGCCTCGACGGGCGAAGTCTCTTCGAACAACGGTGCCGGCGCCTGCGCTGTCGGGCCAGCGGATAGCAGTGTCAGCCCGAGACCGAGCACCGTGCCGATGCCAGCGAATCCCAATGTTCCCGGCGCCATGGGACGCCACGGTATCAACCGCCGTGCCAGGCTCGGCCGACCGGCCACCGCCTGCCAGAATTGTTCGGGAGGCGGACGAGACTGCCCCGATCCGCATCACCGGATCACCAATCTGCAATCCTCGTCTGAAGGCTCTCATCGTTGTCTCATGCGCCGCGGGTATTGATCAGAGGAACATGAGTATCCGGCATCTGGCGAGTGCAGGGGTCCTGGCCGTGGCCGTCGCGTGGGCACCCACGCCCACAGCGGCGCAACCGGCCGCGTCCGCGTCCGTGCCTTTCACGCTCGCCGACGCCCTGGCGCGCGCACGCGACGAGTCGCCCGAGGCCGCCGCGATGCGAGCGCGCGTGGATGCGGCCCGGCTCGCCGCCGGGCACGCGGGATGGCTGCCCAATCCCGTGGTGGAGTTCCGGACCGAGAACCTGGCCTCGGGCGTCTCGCGATCGATATTGCCGCTCGATACCTTCGCCGAGGTCACCCAGGTGATCGAACTCGGCGGCAAGCGGGCGGCCCGGCGCGCCGTGGCCGAGGCCGAAGCCGGCGGCGTGGCGGCGGCGGCCGCCGTCCTCGACGCCCGCGTCGCGCTGGAAGTGTCGCGCGGGTATCTCGACGCCGTCCGCCTGCGCGAGCGCCACCGCGCCCTGGCGGCCCACGTGGCCGACCTCACCGAAGCGGCGCGGGTGCTCGAGCGTCGGGTGGCGGTGGGCGCCACCGCCGGCTCGGAGCTGCTGCGAGTGCAAACCGAGGCCGCGCGCGCGGGCAGCGACCTGGTCCGCACCGAACTGGCCGCCAGCCGGGCGCTGGTCGCGCTCACCTCGCGCCTCGCCGTGGAGACCACGCTCGACGCCCTGGTCGCGCCACCGGCGCCCGGGCTGCCGGCCGCAGACGAGGCGGCGGTGTCGAGGCGTCCGGACATGGCGGCGGCGTCCCGGACGGTGGACACGGCCCGGCAGGGCCTGCGGCTCGAGGACGCCAGGGCCGTGCCCGACCCGGCGGTGAACGCCGGCTACAAGCGGACGGTGGGTTACAACACGGCGCAGGTGACCGTCTCGGTCCCCATCCCGCTCTTCAACCGCAATCGCCCGGCCCGCATCCTGGCCGAGGGTCAGGTGCGTGCGGCCGAACTCGAACGCACGGCTACCGAGCGACGGGCGCGCGGAGAACTGGCCGCCACGCGCGCCGCGGCCGTTGCGCTCACCTTGCGGGCGCAGGATGCCCGCGCCACGCTCGTCGAGCCGGCGATTGGCGCACGCGACGCCGCACGGGCGGCGTTCTCGACGGGCGTGCTCGACGTCCTGCGGCTCGTGGATGCCGAGCGCGCCTTCACGGAGGCCACGCTGGTGGCCATCGACCTGGAAGTTGACGCGGTTGCCGCGGCCATCGAGGCCCGGCTGGCCGCGGGAGAGGATCCGCTGCCATGAGACCCGTCCGTGTCCTGCCGTCCGCGGCGATTGCGCCGCTGATGGCCTCATTGCTGGCCGCCGCGTGCGGAAGCGGCAGCGCCCCTGAGGCCGATGTCACCGCGGCACCCGCCGCTACGCTCACCGCGGTCACCGTGGCGCAGGCCGATGCGGCCACCGCCGGCATCGAGGTGGCCCCCGCCCGCACGGTCGAGCGGGCCGACCCGCTCCAGGCCTCGGGCGTGGTGACCTTCGACGAGCGGCGGACCGCACGGATGGGCTCGCTGGTGGAGGGCGTGGTGCACGAGATTCGCGTGCAGCCCGGAGACACCGTGGCTCGCGGAGCGGTCGTGGCCCGGCTGCACAGCCACATCGTGCACGACGCGTGGGCGGCGTATTTCAAGGCGCAGGCCGAGCAGCGACGTCTCGAGTCGGAGCTCGCTTTCACGAAGACAGCGGCATCGCGAGCCGAGCAGCTCGTGGAGGACCGCGCGCTGTCGCGGCAGGAACTGGAACGCGCGCGCGCCGACGTCATGGCGGCGGAGGAGGCGCTGGCGGCCGGCGGGGCCGAGGTGACGCGCACCGTGCAGGAACTCGAGCACTACGGCATCAGGCCCGGGCCGGGCTCCGATCCCCGGGAGCACCAGGACGTGCCGGTCGTGGCGCCGTTCGCCGGCGTGGTGATCCATCGCCTCGTGACCGAGGGATCGGCCGTCACACCGGGCGCACCGCTTCTGGTCATCTCCGATCTGTCGCGGGTGTGGATCGCCGCCGAGGTGGACGAGGCTCTGGTGAGCCGGGTGAAGACGGGCGGGCTCGCCACGATCCGGACGGCGGCCTATCCCGATGAGTCGTTCGCCGGCACCCTCACCGCAGTCGGCGACGTCGTGGACCCCACCACGCGGCGCGTGACGCTGCGCATCGAGGCACCGAACGCCGACCGGCGGCTCAAGCCCCAGATGTTCGTCACCGCTACGCTCGGCGCCTCCGCGCCCCGCCGCGTGCTGGTGTTGCCTTCGCGCGCGGTACAGGAGATGGAGGGTGAATCCATCGTGTTCGTCCGCAGCGGCGCAGACCGCTACACGCGCCGATCGGTAACCACGGGCACCGATGTCGGCGGCGAGGTGGAAATCGTGCGGGGCCTGAGCGAGGGTGACGTGGTCGTCACCGCCGGCGCCTTCCTGCTGAAGTCCGAGCTGCTCAAGCCCGCGGGCGAGGAGCCATAGCCGTGGGCTTCGTCGAACGATTCGTCTCGGCCACGCTCGGGCAACGCGTCTTCGTGCTGCTCTGCCTCGGCGCGCTGGTCGTCTCCGGCGTGGAGGCGTTCCGGCAACTGCCGGTCGAGGCCTTCCCCGACCTGACGAACAACCAGGTGGTGGTGATCACCGAGGCGCCGAGCCTGGCGGCGCCCGAGGTGGAGCAGCGGGTCTCTTACCCCATCGAAACGGCCTTGATGGGCGTGCCGAGCACGCAAGAAGTCCGCTCGATCTCCAAGTTCGGCCTCTCGATCGTCACGGTGGTCTTTGACGATGCGGTGCCCATCTACTTCGCGCGCCAGTTGGTGACCGAGCGGCTCGCCGACGTGCGGGGCCGTATTCCCCAGGGGTTGGAACCCGTGCTGGGCCCGGTGGCGACGGCCTTCGGCGAGGTCTACCAGTACGTGGTGACCGGCGAAGGCGTGGACCCGATGGTGGCCAAGACCGCCCACGACTGGGACATCCGGACCCGCCTGCGGTCGGTGTCGGGCGTGAGCGAAGTGAACTCGTGGGGCGGGCTCACCAAACAGTTCCAGGTGGTCGTGGATCCGCTGCGGCTCGAGACATTCGGGCTGACGCTCGGCGAGGTGCTGCAGTCGGTCGCCGACAACAACCACTCGTTCAGCGGCGGGTTCATCGAGCACCGCGACGAGCGCTACACGGTGCGCGGCGTCGGGCTGGTGGCGGGGGTGTCCGATCTGGAGCGCGTGGTCCTGAAGTCGCACGAGGGCGTGCCGGTGCTGCTCCGAGACGTGTCGGCCATCGAGGTGGCGCCCATGCTCCGCAGCGGTGCCGTAACCCGCAACGGCCAGGGCGAAGTGGTGGGCGGCATGGTGATCATGCTCAAGGGCGAGAACGCCCACGACATGTCGCGGCGCGTCAAGACGCGCATGGCCGAGGTGGCGGCCACCCTGCCGCCGGGCATGCGCATCGAGCCCTTCTACGACCAGAGCGACGTCATCGACCGCACCACGACAACCGTGCGGACGAACCTGGTGGAAGGCAGCCTGCTCGTCATCGTCGTGCTGTTCGTGTTCCTGCGCGACGTCCGGGCCTCGCTCATCGTGGCGGCCGTCATTCCTCTGTCGATGCTCGTCGGCTTCATCGGCATGCGGGTCTTCGGTGTCTCGGCCAATCTCATGTCGCTTGGCGCCATCGATTTCGGGCTGATCGTCGACGGCGCGGTCGTGATGATGGAGAACTTCGTGCGGCGGCGGGCCCTGGACGAGGCCGGGCCGCATCCGACCAGCGACCACGCGCACGCGCACGGCATCAACCTGTTCAGGAGCGCCGCCGCCGAGGTGGCCCGGCCCGTGCTCTTCGGCGTGCTCATCATCATCGCGGTGTACCTGCCCATCTTCACGCTCGAAGGACTCGAGGGGAAGATGTTCCGGCCGATGGCCATCACGGTGTGCTCGGCGCTGTTCG
>JADZBZ010000106.1 GCA_020851835.1 Acidobacteriota bacterium | reverse complement strand
TGAGGAAATCATCGCGCCCGCCGAGGAGGCCCCGCCGAAGGTAGTGGACCTGATGGAGGCCCTGCGCAAGAGCCTCGAACAGGTGAGCGGGGGCAAGAAGAAGGCGGCCAAGGTGGCCGCGGGACGCGGTACCATGCGCAAACGCAAGGTTTCGTGAGGACACTTGGCCATGCGACGAAAAGCCGTCTGGGGCGGCGACCTCGCCCCGAAGCCTCTCTGAGATTCGCCTCGCCCCGCCGGGTCTGCCTCGGCTGATCGACCGCTCAGCGGCCGATCAGCCATCCGATCAGCCCGGGACCGGCCGCCGCCGGGTCGCCGAGCCAGCCGGGCGGCGTCAGCCAGGTGAAGGCCAGGATCGCGACGACCCAGATGTCGTAGGGTAGTGTCGCACGGTCGTCCCTCCAGAAGAAGAACCGCCAGAACACCCCGCCCGGTCCTGCCGTCGAGGGCATGGGTCGCCGCTCCAACTCCAGGTAGGTGTAGTAGATCCGGTTGGCCACGGTGACGATCGAGAGCACGAGAATCACCCACAGCACGGCCGCCATGCGATCGGTGAACGCCCCGATCATGAACAGGACGATCCGCTCGGGGCGTTCCATGAAGCCCACCTTGCACCGCGTGACCAGCGACTCGGCACGCGCCCGGGCGTAGCTGGTCATGATCGAGAAGATGAGGGTCAGCGTGGCGATGAGGACGTAGTCCTTGCGCCCGAGGTCGGCGTAGAGCCAGATGAGGCCGGTGAAGAGCGCCAGATCCGAGAAGCGGTCGAGGGTGGAGTCCCAGAAGGCGCCAAACTGCGACTGCTTGCCCGTGATGTGGGCGACCTTGCCGTCGATGAAGTCGAAGATGTTGGCGACAATCATGATGACGCCGGCCGCCAGAAAGCGGTCCCGGGCGAGCGCCCACGCGGCGGCCACGTTGATGAGCACGCCAATGAGCGTGAGCGTGTTGGGGTGGATGCCGAGCGCGACCGACGCACTGATGATGGCGCGCAGCGGGAACATGCAGATGGCGCCAATCGCGCCGGTGAATGTCATGGAGGGCTCGACATAGGGTAGTCGACGGCCCGGGCAATCTCAACCGTGGGTGGCGCCGCGTGGGTGGCGCCGCGGCGCGGTCCGGCGTACGATCGGAGCCGGCCCATTTCCCACGATGCCCATTCACGATCTCAGGGATCAGGTCGCCCGGCTGCCCGAGCAGCCCGGTGTGTACCTGTACGCCAATCGAGCTGGTGAAACCATCTATGTGGGCAAGGCGCGCAGCCTGCGCGCCCGCGTGCGCAGCTACCTGGGCGCCGGCGGGGCCAACCCCAGGACCGACGCCCTGCTCGATGACATCGCGGGCCTCACGGTGATTGTCACCGACTCGGTGGTCGAGGCCCTGGCCCTCGAGAACAACCTCATCAAGCAGCGGATGCCGCGCTACAACATCCTGCTGCGCGACGACAAGAACTACCCGTACCTGCAGCTCACCACCGGCGAGGCCTTTCCGCGCGTGCTCGTAGCGCGGTCGGTCGAGCGCGACGGGCACTTCTATGCCGGCCCCTTCCTGCCCGCCAAGCTCGCGCGGCGCACCATGGGCCTGACGCACAAGCTGTTCGGCATCCGCTCGTGCAACGAGGTGATCACCGGGCAGCGGGGCCGTCCCTGCCTGGAGTACGACATCAAGCGATGCCTGGCCCCTTGCGTCGTTAGCCTGTGCGGCCCGGAGCGCTACGCGCAGGCCGTGGCCGACACACGGCTGTTTCTCGAAGGGCGCAACCAGGAACTGGCCGATCAGCTGCACGCCCGCATGGCGGAGGCGGCCGCCGACGAGCGATTCGAGGAGGCGGCGGCGCTGCGCGACGCGATGCGCACCGTCCAGGCCCTCCGCGACCGTCACCAGAAGATGGCGTCGCCCGAGCTGGGCGACCGCGATGTGTTCGGGGTGAAGGCCGGCCCGAGTGGCGCCATCGTCCAGGTGTTTCAGGTTCGCGCCGGCCGGGTGGTCGAGCGGGTGGAGTTTGCGGCCGAAGCCGGCGCGGACACGACGCGTGAGGCCGGCCTGATGGCCGCCGCCATCCCGCAGTTCTATGCCGACCAGCCGCCTCCGCCCGAAATCCATGTCCCCGAATTGCCAGACGAGGCCGATGCACTCGAGAGCTGGCTCGGCCTGCAGGCTGGCCGCAAGGTTCGGATTGTCGTGCCCCAGCGCGGCGACAAGCGAGGCTTGCTCGACCTGGCCCGCCGCAACGCGGAACTGGCCTATCGGAACCGCTTCGACCCCGGCGCGACGGCGCAGTACGAGGCGCTCGAGGTACTGCAGGCCGCGCTCCGCCTGCCGGGCTTGCCACGACGCATCGAATGCTTCGACATCTCCACCATTCAGGGCAGCGAGACGGTGGCTTCGATGGTCGTGTGCGAGGACGGCCGCATGAAGCGTGGCGAGTACCGCAAGTTCAGGGTCGGGCGGAACGAGGAGTCCCGATTCCTTGACGACTTCGCTGCCATGGAGCAGGTGGTGCGCCGCCGGTATGTGCGCGTGCTGGCCGCGGGCGGTCCCTTTCCGGATGTCATTCTCATCGACGGCGGGAAGGGACAGCTGGGGGCGGCCTATGCAGCCCTCGAGAGCATCGGCCTGTCGAACCTGGTCGCCATCGGCCTGGCCAAGAAGGAGGAGCTGGTCTTCACGCGGGACAGCGACCAGCCGCTCGCCCTTGATCCGCATGGCCCCGCGCTGCGGCTGCTGCAACGCATCCGCGACGAGGCCCATCGCTTCGCCGTGACGTTCCACCGGCGGGCACGGGCGATGCGCGACCTCCGCTCGGAACTCGACGACGTGCCGGGGGTGGGACCGAGGCGTCGCCGCTCCCTGCTTACGCACTTCGGCAGCCTGGCCTCCGTGCGCCGGGCCACGATCGAGGAACTGACCGCGGTCGTTGGAGCCAGGGCCGCCGCGGCCGTCGTGGAGCACTTCGCTCACGCCTAGGGCCTCGGACTAGGCCGAATCCCCTAGTGCGGGAGCCGTGTCGGCGGCTTGGCGCGGATGGTATATTTCAAAGTTCTTGGCTGGCCTCGACGTCACAGAGATCCTCGTCCTCATGGCTGTGCTCGTGGGCTCCTTGTCGGTCCACGAGGCCGCGCATGCCTGGGTGGCCAGCCTGCTGGGCGACCCCACGGCGAAACGGCTGGGGCGCCTGACTCTCAACCCGGTGGCGCACGTCGACCTGGTCGGCACGCTCATCTTTCCGCTGGTGGCCATTTCCACCGGGCTCCCGCTCATCGGGTGGGCGAAGCCAGTACCCGTCGACTTTCGTCACCTGAAGGATCCCCGGCGCGATTTCGCCATGGTGGCGGCGGCCGGGCCCCTCAGCAATCTGGTCATGGCCGTCGTGGGCGCCGCCGCCTTTTCGTTGCTGGGCGGGCTCGAGGTGGCGGGTGGCGGGCAGATGCTGCCGCGGGTGGTGCTGCAGTTCGTCGTGTTGAACGTTCTGCTGGCGGTATTCAACATGGTGCCGGTGCCGCCCCTCGACGGCGGCAACGTGCTGATGGGCCTGCTGCCCGCGTCGGGCGCGGCCGTCATGGATCGCATCCGCCCGTACGGCTTCCTCGTGCTCTATGCGTTGATGCTCACGGGGGTGCTGGCCGCCATCATGCGCCCCGTGCAGCGGTTGGTGCTGGGTGTGCTCCTGTGACCGAACGGCAACGCGTGGTATCGGGCATGCGCCCGACGGGCAAGCTCCATCTCGGACACCTGGTCGGCGCCCTGCAGAACTGGACGCACCTGCAGGACGCCTACGACTGCTTCTATTTCGTGGCGGACTGGCACGCGCTCACCAGCCACTACGCCGACACCGGCGATATCGTCGAGAACGCGCTCGACAACGTAGCCGACTGGATCGGCGCCGGCCTCGATCCCGAGCGCAGCGTCTTCTTCGTGCAGTCGCTGGTGCCCGAGCACGCCGAGTTGTACCTGCTGCTGCAGATGGTGACGCCGATTCCGTGGCTCGAGCGCGTGCCGACCTACAAGGAACAGATGGAGCAGCTCGCCGAGCGCGACCTGTCGAGCATCGGCTTCCTGGGCTATCCGCTCCTCCAGACCGCCGACGTCGTAATCTACGGTGCGCACGTCGTGCCGGTGGGCGACGACCAGGTGCCGCACCTCGAGCTGTCGCGCGAGGTGGTGCGGCGGTTCAACAATCTCTATTTTCCCGTGCCCGAAGGCGCGCCGACTCGGGGGCTCGTCGAGCCGCAGGCGCTGCTGACCCCGACGCCGCGCCTGCCCGGTCTCGACAACCGGAAGATGAGCAAGAGCTACCAGAACACCATCGACCTGTCCGACGATGCCG
>JADZBZ010000105.1 GCA_020851835.1 Acidobacteriota bacterium | reverse complement strand
GCTTCTGGCGATGCGGCAAATCGTCGCGGGCCGCTCAGCGGAGCCGATAAATCGGGAAAGCCTGGCCGGGCGCCAGCCCCTCCTCGACCAGATTCCACGTCGCCAGCCCGTCGTCGCTGTCGGGCTCGAGCAGGTAGAACGCCAGCCGGGCCAGTCGCTGCCGGCCCGGAACGACCAGCGCTCCGGCCTGCACCGACAGTTGCGCGCGTTCGATCGTGCCGGTCACCCGCGCCTCCTGATGTCCCTGGATGACGCGCGGCGCCTTCGAAACACTGGCGACCACGAAGCGCTCCACGTCCATCTGGGCGTCGGCCTTCACCTCGTCCATCTGGATGCCGTGCCAGCGCAGACGGTCGATTGCCGAGGCGAGCCTTGGGCTGTGGGCCAGCGCGCGCGGGATGAGCCAGCCCCTGGGCAGGGGGCGTGCCCGGGTGGCCGCAAAGACGCCGTAGTCCTTCATTCGTACGGGCACAGCCATTGCCGTCATCTCGCGCATGGGCCGGCCCGATCGGGGGTTCAGCCGCTCGCCGACATCGCCCACCAGAATCTCCACTGGGTCTGGCAGCGCGCGAATCTCGAAGTCGAGGCCGAGGTCGGCGGGCTTGGCCGCCGCCGCTCTGGGCCCGGCCATCGCCCGATCCGCCTGCGCGGTCAGCGTCAGCACCTGCTTGGCATGCCGGGCCGTCCCGCGCCAGACTTCCTCCACGAACGCTGCGGTCGCCGTCACGCGCCCCGGGAAATCGAGATAGCTGTATGCCTCCGACAGGATCGCGATGCGGTTGCGCAGGCCGACGTAGTTGTTCCCGAAGCGCGGGCGATGATCGAAGGTCCGCCAGGTGACATCGCCGGGGCTAGCGGGATCCACGTGCGCGCTCTCGCGCCCGCCGCCACCCTCGGGCGCGAAGTTGCCGTAGTAGTAGGTGCGGAACCCGTGTGCGTCGGTCATGGCCGTGCGCACCTGCCGCAGCAGCGTGTCGCGCGCGAACGCAATCAATCGTGCGTCGGCGTTCGGGTTGAGGGTGGGCGCGTAGGTGAGGTGATAGCCGTGGTACGATCCATTGGTCGTGTGCAGATCGACGACGACGTGCGGGTCCCACCGGTTCATGAGCCCCACCAGCGCCCGCGACTCGGCGGCGTCGAGCTTCATGTAGTCGCGGTTCAGGTCGAGCCCGTTCGCATTCTCGCGCGTGCCCACGCCGGCGATGGGGCCATTCTGGGCCGGGCGGTGCTCGACACTCACCCGTTCGTTACCGTCCGCGTTGTAGAGGGGGGCGATGAGCAGCACGAGCTGGCGCGCCAGGGGGGCCAGTTCGCCGTCGACCAGGCGCCGCGCCAGCATGAGCGCTGCCTCCTTGCCCTCCACCTCACCCGCATGGATGTTGGCCTGCACGAGAACGATCGGCCGGCCGAGCTTGCGGGCCGCCTCAGGCGTGGTGACGCCCGGATCGGAGATCACCAGCAGTGGCAGCTCCCGGCCCTCTTCGCTGCGCCCGAAGCGCTCGAGATGGACGTTCGGGCGCACCGCCAGGCCGCCGACGATGCGCTCGACATCGGCATAGGTGCTCGTCTCCTCGTAACCGGAGATTTCGGCACGGGTGCGCAGGCCGTCGACCTGCGCCGAGGAGTGCGGGGCGGCGGACACGCTCGCGAGTACAAGTAGCACGACCAACCATCGGGGTGGCATGGGACACGATTGTAGTCGGGGCGTCACCCCTGGACTAGCGGCGCCGTTTGAGGCTCGAAAGCGGAACGAACGAGGTCGGCACTCTCTTCCGCCTGGAAGGACCGAAGAACTTACGGGCGAGGTAGTACACCGCACTCCCGACAATGAGCGTGACGCCGGCGTCCTGCCACATGGTCACAGCCCCCAGCCGAACGCACGGCCGACCTGGTACACGGTCAGGGACCCTGCGTAGGCCAGCACCGTCATGTACGCCACCATGAAGAGCGGCCAACGCCAGGTGCCCGACTCGCGGCGGACGACGGCCACCGTGCTCATGCACTGGCAGGCCAGCACGAAGAACACCATCAGCGACACGCCGGCCAGTGGCGTCATCAAGGGCGATCCATCGGGCCAGGTCGCCGCCCGCAGTACCTCGCGGAGCGGTTCGTTGGTTTCGTCGGCGTTCGAGATGTCGAAGACGATGCCCAGCGTGCCCACGAAGACCTCGCGGGCCGCGAACGCCCCGAGGATACCGACGCCGATGCGCCAGTCGAAACCGAGCGGCGCAATCACCGGCTCCATCATCCGTCCCAGGCGCCCGGCCACGCTGTAGCGCAGCTGCGCGCCACTTGCATGGCTGTCGATCTCGGCCAGACGGGCGGCGCGGGCGTCACCGGGGAGGCTCATCGACGAGACGACGGCGCGGTCGCGCCCGGCCTGCTCGGCAATATCGGCGCTCTTTGGGTACGAGAGCAGCGCCCAGAGCACGATGGTGAGGGCGAGAATCACGGTGCCCGCGTCCACCA
Organism: Acidobacteriota bacterium; assembly: GCA_020851835.1. Classification (GTDB taxonomy): domain Bacteria; phylum Acidobacteriota; class Vicinamibacteria; order Vicinamibacterales; family UBA2999; genus VFZN01. The sequence goes on along the minus strand of JADZBZ010000105.1, from coordinate 4,564 downwards.
GGAAGGTGCGCACGCGCTGCCAGACCCCCCGCAACAGAACACTCATCACCGGCAGCCGGTAAGGCGGCAGCTCGAGCATCAGCGTGGGCACCGGTCCCTTGAGTACCGTGCGCCGCAACACGGCCGCTGCCGTCAGCGCCGCCACCACCGAGAGCGCGTACATGGAAAAGAGCGCCACCGCGCCGGCGCTCAGCAGCCCCACGCGCGAGCCGGGCGCGAAGACGGTGGCCGTGACCAGCACGTACACCGGCAGCCGCGCGCTGCACGAGGTGAGCGGCAGCACGAGCATCGTCAGCAGGCGGTCGGTACGGTTTTCGAGCGTACGCGTGGCCATGACGGCCGGCACGGCGCACGAGAACCCCGACAGCATCGGCACGAACGCGCGGCCGTGCAGGCCGACCGCGCGCATCACGCGGTCGATGACAAACGCCGCGCGCGCCAGGTACCCGAGGTCCTCGAGCAGGCCGATGAACAGAAAGAGCAGCGCAATCTGCGGAACGAACACCACGACGTTGCCGACACCGGCAATGACGCCGTCCACCAGCAGGCTGTTCAGCGGACCGGGCGGAAGGACGCCCGACACGGCCGACTGGGCGGCGGCCATAGTGTCCTCGATGACGGCAATGGCGGGCTCCGACCAGCTGAAGAGCGCCTGGAAGACCACCATCATGACGGCGGCGAAGGCCAGGGCTCCGCCAATCCGGTGCGTGAGCACGGCGTCCACACGGTCGGTCCAGCTTCGTCGCGGGGTCTCGGGCGCACGGCACACCGAGGCCATCAGGGCATCGACGACACGGTAGCGGGCGCTGATGATTTCCAGATCGAGGTTCCGCCCCGCTTCGGCGGCGCGGTGGTGGATGCGCTGCACGGTCTGGCGCAGCGACGCCGGGATGCCCGTGAACTCGTCCGTGGCCTCGTGATCCAGCGACAGCAGCAGCCACTGGGCCCAGACACGCGCGTCCTCGGGCCGGTCCATGAGCCGATCCGACAGGATCTCGGCTTCGAGCTCGGCCAGGTCGGCCGCCATGTCCGGGGTTCGCTCGACGGCAGGCGCCAGCGGCGCTGTCCCCTGCTCGATGGCCGAGGCGAGTGCGGTTCGCAGCGCCTCGAGGCCGGTGCCCCTGCTGGCCACGGTCCGGACGACACGGGCGCCCGTGAGGTGCTCGAGCCGCTCGGTGTCGATGGCGATGCCGTCGCGGTCGGCCTCGTCGGCCATGTTGAGCGCGATGACGACCGGGCGGCCGATCTCAAGGATCTCGAGCGTCAGGTACAAGCCGCGCGCCAGCGACGTGGCATCGGCGACGACGAGGATGGCGTCGGGGCGGCGCGGGCCGCGTCCGAGCAGCGACTCGACGGCGATTTGTTCTTCGCGGGAGCGCGCGCTGAGGGAGTAGGTGCCGGGAAGGTCGGTGAGCTCGACCGACCGTCCGTCGGGCAGCGCCACGGTCGCGGACCGGCGATCGATGGTGACACCGGGATAGTTCGCCACGCGGGTCCGGGCACCGGACAGCGCGTTGAACAGCGTGGACTTTCCTGAATTGGGATTGCCCGCTACCAGCACCAGCGCCTGCCGGGCGACCGGGCCCCGCGCCAGCGCGATGGCGCTCATCTCATTCGACTTCGATGCCGAGCGCGTCGGCGCGACGAATCGACAAGGCGTAGTTGCGGACGCGGACCTCGACAGGATCGCCAAGCGGCGCCTCCCGCTGAACGGTCACCGTCGTGCCCGGCACCAGTCCCATCTCGAGGAGTCGACGCACGACGGTCCGGGCGCCCGACACGCGCGAGACGACGGCCGAAGATCCAACGGGGACGCGGGAAAGGGGGCGGCGGGCAGTGATCATGGATTAAAGTGAGATCGAATCTCACTTTCCAAATGCTATCACGGCTCGCCCGTTTCAAGGGAGCCCTCCAACCCGGCCAGCTCAGCCCAACGGCGGCGTCGCGGCGGGCGGACGCCGCGGCGGGCTCTGCTGTTGCCAGGCAAACGCCAGCGCGAGCAGGCGTGGCTCGGACCAGTCGCGCCCCAGCAATTCCAGCCCCACCGGCACCCCGAACGGCGCGCCAGGTAAAGGAAGGGAAAAGCCGCCCGGGAAGCAGACGGCCGGCAACCCGGTCCCGTTCGACAGCACGCCGTTGCGCTCCACCTGCTCCTTCCCCACGCGCACTGTCAGGCGTCGCTGGTGGGGATAGAGCAGCGCGTCGAGCCGTCCGGTGTCCAGCACCTCGACGAGTACCTGCCGCAGCGCGGCCCGGCGCGCCAACTGCCGCGTGTGTTCGGCCGCGCCAGGACCATCGGCGACGTGCGCATCGGAGGCGAGCCCGGCCAGGAGCGACGGGTGACAGAGGCCCGTGGCCACCAACTCGGCCAGCGTCTTCACCGGTGCGCGCGCGCCCAACCGCGCCAGATAGCCATCGAACGCGTCGGCGAACTCGAGGCTCATCAGGCTGAGCCCGTCGGTCAGCGCCGCGAGCGTCGGGATGTCCACCGGCACGACCGTGGCGCCCAGTGCGGCAAGCCGCGCCGCGGCGCCGTGCACCACACCGTTGACCGCCGCATGCACGTCGCCGGCGCCCAGCAACGACGTGACCAGGCCGAGGCGAGCGCCGGCCAGCGCGTCCGGGCGGAGGCCGTCGAGGTAGGAGGCCGGCCCCTGCCCGGCACCGCGCGCGGTGATCGAATCACCCGGATCCACGCCCGCCATCACATCGAGCATCCGTGCCGCGTCTTCCACCGTTCGCGTGATGGGCCCGACCTCGTCCTGCGTCGGGCTGAAGGGCATGATGCCGCAGCGGCTGACGAGCCCGCGCGTGGGCCGCACGCCGACCAGGGCGCAAGCCGACGCAGGGGAGCGGATGGACTGGCCGGTATCGCTCCCCGTGCCCAGGACGGCGAAGCTGGCGGCGATGGCCGCGCCCGTGCCCCCGCTCGATCCGCCAGGCGTGCGCGCGAGGTCGTACGGGTTGAGGGTTTGTCCTCCGAGGGAGCTGACCGAAGACCCACCGTAGGCCAACTCGGTCATGTTGGCCTTGGCGAGAACGATGGCGCCGGCCGCCCGCAGCCGGCTCACCACGAAGGCGTCGGCCGCCGGCACCACGCCGGCCAGGGCCCGCGCCCCACCTGTGGTGGGCAGGTCCGCGGTATCGAAGTTGTCCTTCAGGATGAGCGGGATGCCGTAGAGAGACGGCAGGACGTCGTCGGTGCCGAGGCGCCGGTCCCACTCGCGCGCCTCGTCGAGCGCCCGGGGATTCACGGTAAGTATGGCGCCGAGTGACGGGCCACGCCGGTCGTACGCCTCGATGCGATCGAAACACGCGGCCACGATGGCCTCGCAGCTCACGCGACCCGAGGCCAGGGCCTCGTGCAGCGAAGCGACGGTCGCTTCGCAGACGAGGCGCGCGGCCTCGCCACTTGTCTCGACCCGATCATCCACGGCCGGCGCGGACGACCGCCGGCGGCCCTGCCGACCGCGTGCCCTCATCGTCGTGCGGAGTCCGGCCGCGCCGGCGGCAGGTACTTCTGGAACCAGTCGAGGGTGCGCTGGAGACGGTCGCGCTGATAGCTGGGGACCGTGAGGCCGTGGAACTGCCCCGGGTAAATCACCAACTCGGTGGCCACGCCCAGGCTCCGCAGCGCCTGGTACATCTGCTCGCCGCCAGCGATGGGCACGTTGAAGTCCTTCTCGCCCCCGAGAAAGAGCGTGGGTGTCCGGATTCGGTCGGCGTGCAGGAACGGATAAGACACTTTCGTCCATGCTTCCGGAGACTTCCAGGGCGGTCCCAACTCGAGGTCGTACTGCCCGACGTACTGATCGAGCCCGTACATCGAGAACTGCATCGAGCTGCCTGCCCCGCTCACCGCGGCCTTGAAGCGCGGATCGGTTGCGATGGTGTAATTGGTGGAGATGCCACCGTAGCTCCAGCCCCCGATGCCCAGCCGCTCCGGATCCGCGATGCCCTGCCGCACGGCTTCGTCGACCGCGCCCAACAGGTCCACCACTTCCAGGTGACCCCAGTCGCCGTAGATGGCCTTCTGATAGGCCGTGCCTCGCCCGGAGCTGCCGCGGTAGTTCACCGCCAGCACCACGAATCCGTTCGCGGCGAGGAACTCGCGCTGGAAATCCCAGCCGTACGCGTCCTGGCCATTGGGACCGCCGTGGATCATGAGCAGCAGCGGGTACCGCCGGCCGGCCACATAGCCCGGCGGCCTGGCGATGAGGCCGTGTACCTCGGTGCCGTCCGCGCTGCGGGACTGGAAGCCTTCGGTCGTCGCCAGCTGCACCTCCTTCAGCAGGGCCTCGTTGTGCGCGGTCAGCGGCCGGAGCGCTCCGCCCTCGAGGGCGTAGATTTCGGCGGGCTGGGTGGCGGTGCTCCTGAGCACGGCAAAGTGCCCGTCCTTGCCCTGGCTCAGGCCGCTCACGACCTGGTCGCCCGTCGTCAGCGGCTCGACGCCGCGCGTGGACACGCGGCCGGCGGGCACCTGCGCGACCTGCTGGCGCCGATCGTCCTCGAGCAGGAACGAGACGTTCTGGCCATCCGCCGACCAGGCGACACTCGACACCGC
>JADZBZ010000104.1 GCA_020851835.1 Acidobacteriota bacterium | reverse complement strand
GAGGCATACGGGCCCATTCCCGGCTTCCTGTTCGGCTGGGCCTGCCTGCTGGTGATCCTTACAGGCAGCGTGGCCGCGGTCGCGGTTGGCTTCGCCGAGTATTTCAGCTATTTCTTCCCCGCACTCGGCACGGACCGGATCATCCTGTCGCTGGCGATGCCCTGGGGGCCCTGGACGATCAGCGCCGGTCAGGTGGTGGCGGCCGCCTCGATCGCGATGATCACCGGCATCAACTACGTCGGCATCCGCCAGGGCAACCTGACCAACACGGTGCTGACGGTGGCCAAGGTCGGTGGGCTGGTGGCGCTGCCGGTGCTGGCCCTGGCCTACGCGCGGGTGGAGCCGGTGTTCACGCCGATCGTGCCGCCGGATACTCTCCGTCCGCTGGCGTCGTTCGGCGTCATCATGATCGCGGTGATGTGGACCTACGAGGGCTGGTACTACGTGGCCTTCGCCGCGGGAGAGATCAAGGACGCCGCGCGCAACGTGCCGCGCTCGCTGATTTTCGGCACGCTCATCCTGGCCACCATCTACCTCGCGGTCAATCTCGCCTACGTGCAGTCGCTCACCATTGCCGAGATGTCCGGTGTGGTCCGCATCGCCGAAAAGGCCGTCACTTCGCTCGTCGGTCCCGTCGGCGCCGCGCTCGTGGCGGGGAGTGTGGTCATCTCGACGTTCGGCTGCAACGTCGCCGGTATCATCGCTTCGTCTCGCACGTGCTTTGCCATGGCGGCCGACCGGCGGTTCTTCCCGCAGGCCGCGCGCGTGCACCCGCAGTACCACACGCCGCACGTGGCTCTCGTCATCACCAGCGCCTGGTCGGCCTTTCTCACGCTCACCGGCGGCTACGAGGCGCTCTTCACCTACGTCACCTTCGCCTCGGTGCTGTTCGGGACGCTCGGCGGGGTGGCCATCTTCGTCCTGCGCCGGCGGCGCCCCGACGTGCCCCGGCCCTACCGCGCACTCGGCTACCCGCTGGTGCCCGCGCTGTACGTACTGGGGTCGTTCGCGCTCGTCTGGAACACGCTGGTCGAGCGCCCCACCGCGTCGGTTGCGGGCCTCGGCCTGGTCGCGCTCGGCCTGCCGGCCTACTTCTACTGGTCGCGCTCCGGGCGCTAGGGAGTTGCTGAAAATCGGATGTATGGTGTGGTTCTCGTGCGCTGACCGACGCGTTCAGTCGCGGCACGAGCGCCGTAGCCGCGGCGCGCGTTCGGGCGATTCGCGATCGCCTGCCCCCGACCGGCACGTCCGCAATGGGTCATGCGGGCGTGGCGCGCAGGGTCACCACGCGTGTCATGTTGAAGGCCGCGCAGGCGAAGACGAAGAGGGCGTCGACCCGTTTGCCTGTTCGAGCGCCGAGGCCAACTCGCTGGCTGCGCCCGACTCGAACAGGCCCTGGTCTCGGCCCGGTTCCCACGTCGGTGGCTTGCGTCGGCCGGCGCAAAGCGACGCTGCGACGACGCGCCGCCAAGACCGAGCGGCCACGCTTGCCCATCACGAGGTCGCATTGACGAACGTGTCGCTCGCGATGAGACACCCGGCCTACTCGTCCGACCACGCCTTCCGAAATCATCCAGAGCCGCTCGCCGCTCCCGAACTGGGCGAATTTCGGTGTGCGGTGTCCGCCCTCCGGTCGGCCTCGAGGTCTGGTCCGTAAACGACGTTCATCACCACACAGGTCCGGGTTCCGAACCATGGACGTCGACTCGAGAACCAAGTGAGGCCGTGTCTGGCTACATACTCGCAGGTCGGCGCGGGGGGTGCTCGGACCTCGCCCCGAGGAGGTCTTGCTGAAGGGCCTGCCTGAGAATGCCGTGACGGCGGACACTGGGAAGACCTGTTGACAATCTCGTCGGGGGGGGGGACAGACTCGTGTCATGAAAGGTCACTCAAGGGCGTTCCTGGAACCGCCTCGGACTCGCGTGGCCGGCGGCGAGCACCCGCCGCTCGTCGGCGCCCGCGTCTCACGGCAGCGCTTGGCTGCCCGTCGCGCAGGGCTGGCTCGGCGATTGTCCGTCTTGCTCGTGGTGTTGGGCCTCTGCGAGGTGGAGATGCCGGTGTCGCGCGGAGCGATGTCGGGGCGCGCGCAGCCTGAGGCCGCGATCCCTGTGGCGTGGCGGGTGTTTGCGTTGAGCATCGGCATCGGCACGGTTTCGGACGAACAGGTAGCGGCCCACCTGGAGCACCGGTTCGGTCTGCAGGGGAGCGACGCACGCCGCTTTGTCGAGCTGGCTCGTGCCTATCTGGATCGTCTGCGATCGATCGACGAGACCTCTCGGCGTTCGGCTCTTGGCCTCCTTCCACGTGAGCAAGGCACTGCCGCGGGCTCGATTGAACCAGGATTCGTGACCTTGCCGCCTGGGAAAATAACCGTCCGCGACGCTCTGGAAGGCACCGGCCTCATTGCGGCCTCGGAGAACCGGGGCAAGCCATCCGTCGTAAATATATCCATTGTGGATACAATTGACGGGATGTCCCGCGATCCCGCGTCTCTCACCCCCCTCTCTCCCGCGGTCTTCCATATCCTCGTCTCGCTCTCCGACGGCGATCGCCACGGCTACGCCATCATCCAGGATGTCGCCGCGCGAACCCACGGGAAGGTCCGCCTGGGCCCGGGCACGCTCTACCGCTCGATTCAGCGGATGCTCGACGACGAACTCATTCTCGAGGCGGAGCACCGGCCGGACCGCGTGCTCGACGACGAGCGGCGACGCTATTACCGGATTACGGCATTCGGGCGGCGCGTGGTCGAAGAAGAGGCTGAGCGCCTTGCGCGTCTCGTGCAGATGGCGCGTGCCAGCGGCGTGCGGCCGCGGAAGGCGTGACGATGCGATGGCACCACGTGCTCCTCAGGCTCTACCCGCGCTGGTTCCGGGACCAGTACGGGGATGAAACGTCGGCCGCAGCCGCGGCACGACTCGCCGAGGCGGGAGGGAGTTGGGCGCGCGCCACGGCTGCCGCAAGCGTCGCGTGGGACCTGCTCCGCAACGTCCCGGGCGTGCACTGGGATCTGTTGCGTCAGGATATGACGACGGCGTCAAGATCGCTGCGCCGGGCACCGGGCTATGCGCTCGGCGCCGTCCTGGTGGGCGCGCTCGGCATTGGCGCCACAACGGCCGTCGTGGCAGTCACCGACCACGTGCTCGTTCGCCCGCTTCCATTCCCCTCGGCCAGCCGCCTCGTGAGGCTCTACCAGGACCAGAGCTTCCGCGGCTACTCGCGGATGGAGTTGTCGCCGCCCAATTTCGGAGACTGGCGCCGCGAGAGCCGATCGTTCTCGGGCATGGCCGCCTACAGCACGTTCTCCTTCAACCTGGTCGGCAAGGGCGACCCGCTGCGGCTCGACGGCGTGATGGCGACCAGCGACATGTTCGCGGTGCTCGGCGTCAGCCCCCTGCTCGGTCGCTCGCTGACGAGTATCGACGACCAGCCCTCGTCGCCGCTCACGATGGTGATGAGCTACAGGCTCTGGACGACGGCGTTCGGGGGCCGCCCGGACGTCCTGGGGCAGTCGGTCACGCTCAACGACGACTCCTACGTGGTCGTGGGCGTCATGCCTCCGCAATTCAGCTTCCCCAGCCGCGAAACCCCATTCTGGGTGCCCCTCCGCATGACGGGCGACCTGATGGCCGACCGTGCGAACTGGTTCCTCAACGTCATCGCGCGTCTCGCCGATGGCACGACCATCGAACAGGCACGCGCCGAACTTGGCGGCATTGCCGCGCAACTCTCGCGCGCCTACCCGGACACCGACGCGCTTAACGGCGCCACCGTCATCCACCTGCGGGATGAGGTGAGCGCCAATGGGCGCCTGCTTCTGTGGGCGCTGCTCGGCGCCGGACTCTGCATGCTGCTCATCGCGTGCACGAACCTCGCCGGGCTGTTCCTGGCCCGGGCGCTGGATCGCCAGCGCGAGCTCTCCGTCCGGGCGGCCCTGGGGGCCGATCGAAACCGCCTCGTACGCCAGATGCTGGTCGAGCACCTCCTCATTGCCTGCCTGGGCGGTGCCTTGGGCGCCATGCTCGCCGTGGTCGGGACGCCGGCCGTGGCTCGTCTGGTGCCGACGACCCTGCCCATTGCCGAGACGCCCGCGGCCGACGGCCGTCTGCTGGCGATCTCGATCGGACTGACGATTATCACGGGCTTCGTCTTCGGCGTCGTCCCGGCTCGCCGGCTGGCAGGGTCCGTCTCGATTGAAGGCCTTCGCGATGGCGGGCGCGTCGTGGCGAGCCACAGCACCGAGCGGCTGCGCGGCGCGCTGGTCTGCGCCGAGGTTGCCGCTTCGCTGGTGCTCCTGGTCTGTGCGGGATTGCTCATCCTGGCTCTCTGGAGAGTCCAGCAGGTGGACCCGGGCTTCCGCGCCGACGGCGTGGTCACGCTGCGCACGTCCCTGCCGGTCACCAGGTACGACACCGCCACCATGCGCGAGCCCTTCTACCATCGCGTTCTCGAAGCCGTCCGTGCCCTGCCGGGCGTGACCAGCGCAGGCTACATCAGCCGGGCGCCGATGCTCTGGGGCGGCGGAATCTGGCCGGTGACGGTCGACGGGCAGCCTGAGGATCGGAGCAGCAGCACGACGGCCAGCCTGCGGATGGCCACCCCGGGCTACTTCGAAACCATGCGTATCCCACTGCTGCAGGGGCGCTATCTGGAGGAGCGCGACGAACCCTCGACGCCGCGCGTTGCCGTCGTGAGCCAGTCGTTCGTCGATCGACACTGGCCCGGCAAGAACCCGCTTGGACGCACCCTGACCATGGCGTTCGACACATACACGGTCGCGGGCGTGGTCGGCAGCGTCAGGAACCGGGGACTGGAGCGGCCGTCGGAGCCGCAGGTGTACCTCGCGTCCGCGCAGATGCCCGGCGACAGCCTCGTCTACTACTCCCCGCGCGACCTGGTCGTGCGCACGAGCGGCGCCCAGGAGACGCTGCTGCCGCTCATCCGTCGGGCGGTCACCGCGGTGGACCCCGACGTGCCCGTCTCCGACGTCCAACCCATGCTGAACGTGGTGGCCGACGACAGCGCGGCCCGGCTCGTGCAGGTCCGGGTTCTCGGGGTCTTTGCCGCAATGGCGCTGGCCCTCGCGGCGGCCGGCCTCCACGGCCTGCTGGCGTTCAGTGTGGCATCGCGCACGCGCGAGATTGGTGTCCGGGTGGCCCTCGGGGCCTCGCGGCCCTCGATCGTCGGGCTCGTGCTGAGCCGGACGGTCGCCCTTGCGGGTCTCGGGGTCGGGGCGGGCAGTGCTCTGGCGCTTGGCCTGGCGCAGGGGCTGCAATCGTTGCTCTTCGGCGTGAACCCATGGGACGGGCGCGTGTATGTCGTGGCCGCCGCGCTCTGCGTGGCAACAGCTCTCGCCGGCAGTGTGTTCCCGGCCATCCGGGCTTTGCGCGTGGACCCGCTCCTGGCGATGCGCGCCGAATAGCGGCCGGTCCTGCGCCCGCTAGGGCACCTCGTCCAGCATGCGGTGGCAGGACTCGCAGTCCGACGTGATGCTCGATCCGTCCTTTGCCGCGTGACTGCCGTCGTGGCACCGGAAACACCCCTGCGACGAGGTGTGTCCGATGTTGTCCGGGTAGACGCCGAAGGTGACCTTCATCGTCGGAAACACGTTGCGCTCGTAGACGGCCCGCAGCGCCGAGACCGCGCGCCCCACCGAGGCCGCGTCCACGGCGGATTCCGACTTGTAGAAGCCGCGCAGCCCTTCATCGATGGCGGCCAGCGCGACGTCGGTGCTCGCATGACTCGCCTGGAGCAACCGAACGCTCTCGCGTCGCAGGTACGGCAGCGAGCGCGGCAGCGCTCCGCGGGCCAATGCGCGGTCGACGGCCGCTTCGGCCGAGACCTCGATCCGGTGCGCGATGGTGTTGTGGCAGTCCAGGCAGTCCATCGTCCGGCACTCGTCGGACGGAATGCGACCGGCGGTCGTGCCGTCGGCGACGCAATCCTGAACCGAGCCGTCAGGCCTCGTGACCCTGACCCACGGAATGGTCTGGCGGTCGGCATCCGAGGCCACGTACTCGATGACGAGGCCGGGGTTGGTGTGCCAGTGGATTCCGTGCTGACCCGGAGCGTTCGGGCCACCAAGCCGCATCATGAGAGTCGTGGCGTTCTCGGTGTTCGCTTCGTCGTCTCCGTAGGAGCGCAACACGCGCAGCACGTCTCCCTGCGAGCGCCCGGGCCAGTGGCAGTTGCCGCACGTCTGTGGTGGGGGCGGATCTTCGGCGAATCCAGGCGGCAAGGTCCGATAAGGTCCGTTCCGTGACCGCGAGGACCCGTTCATAGTGACTATTGTCCCGCTGTCCGCCTCCGCGTTTGCCGCCTACTGCGCGCCGGCGCAGGCCCTGGCGTTCGCGTCCCGATATTCGCTGGCGTCGCTCCCCGTCATGATCGCAAACGCCGAGCGGGCGGGTTTGCCCGCGAGTGCGACGCGGGTCGTGATCCGTTCGCCCTGACCGTGTTCCACTTCGGGGCAGGCATCGCCCAGGCCGTCGGCGCCGTCTCCTGGCGCGCCTCTTCGGCATCGTGCTGGGGCCGGCTCAACTCGCCTCCATCGTCTTCACGGTCGTACTCGCGTCGTTCGCCGTGCCAGGCATTCCAGGCGGCAGTATCATCGGAATGATCCCGGTGCTGATGGCCGCGGGCCTGCCGCTGGACGGGGTGGGCATCCTGCTGGCGGTGGACACGGTTCCGGATATGTTCCGCACGACGGCGAACATCACCGGCGCGATGACCCTGACTGCGATCCTGCCTGCGCCCCGGGACTGACGCCGCGAGGCGCTGGTCGATTGCGGATTGGACCTATGAGCGAGATCAACAACCCGGCCGAGCTCTACGAGCGGTACTTCGTGCCCGCCATGTTCCGTCCCTGGGCCGCGATTCTGGTGCGGCGTGCGGCTCTCGCCCCTGGAGAACGGGCGCTGGACGTGGCCTGTGGCACGGGGATCGTCGCGCGCGAGGCCGCGCCCTTGCTCGGTGAGCAAGGGCGGATTGCGGCGGTCGACGTGAATCCTGGAATGCTGGCAGTCGCCCGGTCGCTGCCGGCGCCTGCCGGCGCGCCGATCGACTGGCTCGAGGGCAGCGCGTTGGCGCTGCCCGTCCCGGACGGCAGCATCGGCGTCGTCTTGTGCCAGCACGCACTGCCGTTCTTCCCGGATCGCGCCGCCGCCGTGCGGCAGATGCGGCACGTGCTTGCCCCGCGCGGCCGCGCGGCCGTCATCGTCCTGCAGAGCCTGGCGCGGCATCCGCTCTTCGACCTCCTCATGCGGGCGACGGCGCGCTCGCTGGCGGTGCCACTCGCCGAGGTCATTACACCGTTTTCGCTGCCGGATTCCAGCGATCTGCGCGGCCTCTTCGATGATGCCGGGTTCGCGCGTGTGGAGGTGGTGGAGGACTCCATCGTGGCCAGGTTCGCGGAGCCGCACCGCTTCGTGTCGCTGACAGTGGCCAGTGCGTCTGCTGCCGTTCCGGCCTTTGCGGCGCTGGCCGCGCCGGAGCGCGCGGCGCTGCTGGCCGCAGTGGGCGCCGAATTGGCGCCCGCCCTTGCGCCCTACCGCGAGGGCGACACGCTGGCAGTGCCGCTGTTCGCCCACGTGGCCCTCGCCACCGCCTGACCACCGCGGCGGGCCTTGCTCCGGGCTCAGGGCGGCTCACAGCCGGTCCGCCGGACTCCGCACCCCAAGTCCGCCGCGGTTCAAGACGTGCGTATAGATCATGGTCGTGCTGACATCGGCGTGGCCCAGCAGCTCCTGAACCGTGCGGATGTCGTAGCCGTCCTCGAGGAGCAGGTGTGTCGCAAGTGAGTGGCGGAGCGTGTGGCAACTGACGCGCTTCGGGATGTGCGCCAGGCGCGCGGCCTCGGAGACTGCGCGCTGGATGACGGTTTCGTGCAGATGGTACCTGCTGGGCGGGCCCCAACGGAGGTCGCGGCAGGCCCGCGCCGCCGGAAACACGAATTGCCATGGCCACGATCGACCGGCGTGCGGGTACTTGGCGTCCAGAGCATCTGGCAGGAGGACGCGGCCGAAGCCGCGGGTGAGGTCCGCTTGGTGAGTGTCTTGCGCGGCCGCGAGCTGCTGCCGAAGGGCTGGCACCGCAGACGCGGGCAGCATCGTCACGCGATCCTTGTGCCCTTTGCCCTGGCGCACCGTGATCTCCAGGCATGCCAGTTCGAAATCCTTCACCCGGAGCGACAGTGCCTCCAGGAGCCGCAGGCCGGACACGGCCGCTCCGCTCAGGCGCTCGGGGTGCTGAAACTCGTGGTAGGCAATGAAGCGCCGCGTCCAGTGCGCGTAGGCTTCTTCGGTCCTCGGGCTCAGGTGGCGGAGCCGGCAGGTGCGGCGGAGGCGGTCGAGGAGCCGAGGAGGCGGCCCGGCTTCTCGGGAGGCGCCCTGGCCGGCGCCGGCCTGGACGCTCGGCGTGCCCGCGCGAGGACCTGAACCGCCATCGGTGTAGTGGTGGGACTGGTCCGATGGCGAGGGAGGGCGAGCCATGCCCCCAGTGGAGCGAGGACCGTGCCAGCCCAGTCCGGCGGGCGCTCCGGGCGGTCATCTGCGAAGATGCCGGCTCATCGCGGGTGCGGTCAGCCCGAGCGTGCCGGCAAGCTCGCCGGCGCGACGCGGGCGTTCGCTCAGAAGCTCGACTGCGCGCCGGCGCTGTGGCTCGGCGAGCGCCGCGAGCCGGTCGTCGATGGCCGCGCGCTTCATCAATACATCTTGGTTTTCAGCCCGCTGGCCTCGTCCCACTCCTGCGGGGTCAGGTTTTTCACCGTCTGGCCGAAGGTCCAGATGTGGCCCTCCGGATCCTTCGCGCGATACGTGCGATCGCCGTAAAACTGCGTCTCCGGCTCCATGATGACGACGGCGCCGGCTTTTCGCGCGCGCTCGCAATGGGCGTCGATGTCCTCGTCCATGTGCACGTGCACGGACTGGGTGTTCTGCCCGCCGACCGAAGCTGGGCTCTTGTGATCCTTGGACCATTCGCTGCCGACCATGATCTGGCACTCGCAGTAGCGCATCTCCGAGTGCGCGATATTGCCGTCCTTGTCAGTGATGATCATGGCGGGCTCGAAACCGTAGGCTTTCTGGAGCCAGTCCAGGGCGGCCTTGGGGTTCCGGTAGGTGAGCGCCGAGGTGAGACTGTTCCGCTTGAATTCCGCCATGCCGATCTCCTTCCCATTTCCGACAATAGCTTAGCTGCTACTTTCCGGTGAAGAAATCGGGTCACGGAGCCTGAGTCCGCGCGCCGAGGACCTCCGCGAGGCCCTGATGCGCGTAGGCGTCCGCGGATCCGTGGTCTCAGGCGGTGGCTCCCTGGCCCGGCCTGCGGGCGGTGGCCTGGGCGATGGTCAGGAGCGTATCGGCAATCACCCCGAGGCCCACCCACCGATGCATGCCGTCACGGCCGCGGTAGGCGCAGCGCCGAAGCGCATGGCGTCGCTTCAGGACGCTGATGTGTCCCTCGCACCCGACACGCCAGTGCGCGCCCCGACGAAACCACCGCGCCCGCTCATACGCCTGGCGCACAGGGGTCTTGTGCCCGGTCTTGGGCAAGACGACGCGGCAAATGCCTCGCGCGTGGGCGGCCGTCTCGTTGGCGGCGGAGGAGAACCCACGGTCGCCCACCGCCAGATCCGGGGCGCGGCCGAAGATCTGGCCATGACGATCGGGCGGGGATCCAGAGGGTGGCATCGGCCGGTCGCCCCTCGTGAATCTCGTAGGCGCTGATGATCTGGCCTTCGGCTTCCTGGATCGTCACCAGGTTGCCAAACTCTGTCGGCTTGGTGATCTTGCCCTTGCGGATCAGCCCGCGTTCGTCGTTCACTTGCCTGACAGGGTGACGTCCTTGGGTGACACGAACTCGGTCATCCAGACGACGATCGTCGAGAGCGGGTGGTTCTCGTACGGACCGACGAACGGAAACTGCGGCGTCGCCGGATCGCCGCCCATGGCGGCATTCTTCGCGAAGGGTTGATAGAGCATGAAGTGCGGCCGGTAGTTCGTCAGTTTCGGCCCGAGGCGCTGGCCCTCCGACAGCGTATAGGCGTAGGCCTGACCGGACGGCAGGCGCAGGTCCCCCGTCGTGAACAGCCGCCGCAGTTCCGTGTCGATCGCGGCGGCGTCCATGCCCTTCGCCTGCATCTCGGCCTCACGCAGGAACGCCGGCAGGACCGACAGGACCGCCTGCGGATTCAGGCAGTGCGGCGCGAGCTGTTGCCTGTTGCCGGCCGCCCGCACGACGATGCACGCCCAGCCGTTGGTGCCGGTCGATGGCCTTGCTGAATCCCTTCGCGCCCATCAGGTAGACGTCGGCGTGCTCCGACACGGCGAGCGGACCGGCGCTGATGGCGAGGCGCAGTTCTTCGTCTCGCGTCAGGGTCGGATAGTCGGGTGTTTGCGCGAGCGCCATCGTCGGCCCGGCGCCGAGCAGGACGGCCGCGGTCATCGCCATGAGTATTCTCTTCATGCGTCGGTTCTCCCAGGGGAATTGCGTGCTGGGTGTTGGACGCAGCAGCGGTCGGGTTTCTTCCCGGCGCCGGAAGGCCTACTTTCAGCTGTAGGCCTCAGAGAACCGAGTCGCGCCACGGCCGAAGCCGACAGGCCTACAGCGCCATCAAGAGCAACTCGGACGAGAAACCCGGCCCGAGCGCGCCGACGATACCGTAGCCGCCGCGCCCGGGCGGATGCGCCGCGAGGTACCGCTCGAGGACATACAGCGCCGTGACGGAGGACATGTTGCCGAACTGGCGAAGGATCTCGCGCGACCAGAGGAAACGGTCGAGATCGACGCCGTAGGCCGACGCGAACGCGGCGAGGACCTTCGGTCCGCCCGGATGAAAGAGGAACTCGGCGACGTCATCCTGCGTCAGGCCGTTCGCGGCCAGCAGCGCGTCCAGTTCGACCCGCGCATGGGCGTCGACGATCGCGGGAATCCGACGATCGAAGACGACCTGCAGACCGCGCGAGACGACGTTCCACCCCATCACGCCGAGCGAGTCCGGGTAGCACCTCGAGCGACTGTCAACGATCGTGCATCCGTCGTCGCCGACCGCGTCGCCCGAGAGCAGAGCGGCGGCAGCCCCGTCGGCAAAAAGTGCCGTCGCCACCAGATTGCTGGTGGACGGGTCGTCGCGCAACAGCGTGAGGCTGCACATCTCCGCGCAGAACAGCAGCAGGCGTTCGTCGGGATGGCCCACCAGGTGGTCGTAGGCGACGCCCAGCCCGGCGACGCCGCCCGCGCACCCGAGCCCCCAAATCGGCGTCCGCCGGACGTTCGATCGAAAGCCGAGGAGATTGATGAGGCGCGCGTCAATCGAGGGTGTCGCCAGACCGGTCGTGTTGACGTAGACGATCCGATCGATCGCCGTGGGCGCGAGGCCGCGCCGCTCCAGCAGCGTCCGGCCCGCCCGGGCACACAGCGTCGAGGCCGCGGCGACGTACGCCTCACTGATCTCGCCGAGCGTGTGATCGACCTCGTACCACTCGACCGGCTGACACACGCGGCGCGTCTCGACGCCCGCGTGGTCGAAGATCGGCATCAGGCGGGCGACGTTCTGATGCAGCGGCCCAAACGTGCGCCGAGCGTACTCGGCCGCGACCGGCTGCGGCACGACATGTTCAGGAGGAGCGGTTGCGACGTCCACCAGTCGTGGCATACT
This sequence comes from Acidobacteriota bacterium, assembly GCA_020851835.1. Classification (GTDB taxonomy): domain Bacteria; phylum Acidobacteriota; class Vicinamibacteria; order Vicinamibacterales; family UBA2999; genus VFZN01. Next base: position 258 of record JADZBZ010000104.1, on the reverse strand, counting down.
CCTACGTTACTCCGATCGACGGCAAGCGCGCACGGGTTCGCGCGCCGGCGGAGTGTCCAAGGTCCGGCCGCGTCCGCCCCTCGACTAGTTGGTACCGCGCCGAACTGCCACTGCGCGCGTCCTCGTCGATGAGGCGTTGCAGGAGATCAGCGGCCGTCTCGCGCGTCAGGGGTAGCGTTCCCGACACGCTCACGCGCAGACGGCTTGTCGCCGTGCTCCGCACGACGCCATCGCGGACTTCCGGCTGCCGGCGCAGGT
>JADZBZ010000103.1 GCA_020851835.1 Acidobacteriota bacterium | reverse complement strand
GGCGATCCCGGCGTGATGCGCGAGACCGTGTGGCTGGCGCGAGCGCAGGGGGTGGCCATCGGCGCCCATCCGGGCTTCCCCGACCTGGCCGGATTCGGCCGCCGCGATCTGCGGTGCACGCCCCAGGAGGTCGAGGACATGGTGGTTTACCAGATCGGCGCACTGGCGGCCGTGGCGGCCGCGCAGGGGACACGCCTGCAGCACGTCAAGGCCCACGGCGCGCTCTACAACATGGCATGCCGAGACGAGGCCCTCGCCGCCGCTATCGCGCGCGCGACCAAGGCCGTGGACCCGGGCCTCATCCTCTTCGGACTCCCCCGCTCACCACTGCTGCAGCAAGGTGTCCGGCTGGGCCTGCGCGTGGCGGCCGAGGTGTTCGCCGACCGCGCCTACAACGCGGATGGCTCCCTGGTGTCGCGCCTCCAGCCCGGCAGCGTCATCCACGACGAAGCCGCCGTGGTGACGCGGGCGGTTCTCATGGCCACCGAGCGGGCGGTCACCGCGGCAGATGGCTCGCTCGTCCGCCTCGACGCCGACACCATCTGCGTGCATGGAGACACCCCTGGGGCCGCCTCGCTGGCCCGCGCCATCAGGCAGGCACTCGAAGCGGGCGGCGTCCAACTGGCCGCCATCGGAGCGGGCCCGGCCGGCACAGAACTGTAATTCCAGAGACGATGCTGTGCGATCTATGGAGGTGTCTGCTGACCTCGCAGTCGGAATATCGCGGGAATGGGCCTGACCTCGGCTCCCGCAGAGACGGCACGAACCTTGTTTATGGGGAGGTCGTCGCCAGTTTGTTGTCTACGGTACTGTGCCGTAGATGCTGGGGGGAGCCAAGCTGGCGGCAACTCTTGGGGCAGTTCGTGGCAACGCGAACTGCCCCTTTTCCATGTCGAAGCAGCGCTCGCCTGGGGCGCCGCCCGATTCAGCACCGGTTCAGACGACGGCGCCTTCCGGGTACTGCAGGGCCAGTCGGAGTTCCTTGGAGAAACCGTCCACGCTGGTGCCTTGACGCTTCCATGCACCGTCGGTCTCGAAGCGCAGCGATCCGATGCGGCGGCCCCACGGTGAAATCACCCGGCCGATCGCGCGCGCGTCGGCTCGATCGGCGTGCTGCTGATCGATCTTCTCCACGACGTCCGGGGCCACGCGAATAAAGGCACGCAGCGCGGCGGCCGACTTGATCGAGTACTTGCGGCCGTTCCAGGCCGGCTCGAATATGTTCGCAATCTGCTTGAAGTAGTTCACGAAGAAGCGCTTGGCGTCTTCCCGGAACGCCTCGGCCTTTCGAGCGCCTCCAAGCACCTCGTCGTTGGCGAAGAGCTTCTTGAGCTCCTGCGCCAGCGGCGCCTGGGCCACGCGGCCCTTGCCCACACCGAGCAGCTTGATGTCGCCGTGCAGAGGCGACTCTTCCCGGTCGTTGAGGGCGCGCACGACGTCGTGGGCCGCGGCAAGCGCCTCGTCTCGATACAGCTGGCGCCCGGAGAGCGTTACCAGGTGCGAGGCGTTCAGCCGGGTGTGCTTGGCGTTGATGGTCACGAACATCTGCACGACGTGGTCCTCGGGCAGGCGGTCGAAGATGATCGCCGGCACGGTGAACAACTCGTCGCCGAAGCGATCGATGTCGGCGTGCAGGGCCAGCAGGCGATGCTGGCCGTCGATGGCGCGCAGCACGCCTTCGCGCTCGGGCACCTTGAGGCGGCCGAGGACGCTCCCGGGCTCGATGGGATCGAACGACAGCTTCTCGTCGGCCGAGATGATGACAGCGCCCGGAATGGACGGCAGATCGCGCGCCTGCCGGCACTGCTCGTAGTAGAGGACGAGCTCCTCGATCTTCTTCCGGATGATCTGGCGTTGGTAGGCCTTCTCGCTGGACGCGATGCGCCGCTCCAGCAAGTCCCAGTTGATTTTCGACTGCGGCCCCTTGCGCCCCCCGCGGACGCCGCCCGCCTGATCGATGTAACTGAGCACCTCGAAACGGACCAGCTTGTCGATGTCGCTGGCCGTCAACGAGGCCTGATAGAATTGCACGCCGAACTGCTGCATTCGGATCGCGGCGACACTGATCATAGGTTTCGGCTCAAAGCGCATGGATTTTACCGCCCTGCGCCCTGCACGCTCAACTTTTTTCGCCTGTTTACCCTATCTATCTGAAGTACAAGGAGTTACTCAGATGTCCGTGAACTGCTTCCGGAAGCTCGGCTGGTCGCTGATCGTCGCGGGAGGCCTCCTGTCGGCGACGGGCTCGCCGGGGGCGGCCGAGCAGGCCAGGCGAGCGCCGGCGCCCGTTTCGGCCGCCGATACGCAGGACGAGGACTTTGCCGCGTTCGTCAAGGCAGCCACGACGAAGTCGGAGTTCCTGTCGCCCCTGGTGGACCATCTGCCGCGCCGGCAGGGCGTGCCCACACCGAAGGACGTGCTCGGCTACCACATCGGCACCGAGAAGAAGTTGACCTACACGGCCGACCAGTTCCGCTTCTTCCGCACCCTCGAAAAAGCCCTTCCAGGCCGAGTCAAGACGCTCACGATCGGAAAGACTGAGGAAGGACGCGACATTGTCGTGGTCTTCGTGAGTTCGGAAGCCAACATCCGGAATCTCGAGGCGAACCGGCGGAACCTCAAGCGGCTCGCCGACCCGCGCGGGCTGAGCGCCGCGGAGGCCGGGAACATCGTCGCCGCCACCAAGCCGCACTATCACATCACGGCCGGACTCCACAGCGCCGAGACCAATCCGCCGGAGAGCGTGATGGAACTCGGCTATCGCCTGGCCGTGAGCGAGGAGCCCTACATCCGCCAGATTCGCGACAATGTCATCGTCAGCATCGCGCCGTCTACCGACGTGGACGGCCGCGACCGCTACGTGGACTGGTATTACGCCTACAAGATCGACGAGGCGTACGACGGCGGCGAGAACTACGGTGGACCGCCCTACTGGGGCAAGTACGTCTTCCACGACAACAATCGCGACATCAACTACGGCGTCGACTCGCTGCGGGCACACCTCAATTGGTATCTCGACTGGGTGCCGCCCATCTGGCACGACGTGCACGAGGCACAGACCCTGCTCTACACCTTCAGCGGGCAGCCGCCCCAGAACGCCAACCTGGATCCCATGCTGTACACCGAGCTGCCGTTCTTCGCGACCTATGAGGTCAACAAGATGACCAGCTACGGCATGCCGGGCGTCTGGCATTTCGGATTCGTAGACATGTGGTCACCCGGCTATCTGGGCTTTTCCGCCGCCAACCACAACGGCATGCTACGGATGTACGAGGTCTTCAACCAGGGCGGCGCCAACACGAAGAAGGCACGCCTGCAGGGATCGCAGACGACGCGGCAGTGGTATCGCCCCAACCCCGCGCCCGCGGGCGAGGTCGACTGGTCGATTCGCAACTCGATCAACTACGCGGAGACCGGGCTTCTCACCGCACTCGAACTCACCTCGCAGTTCCCGACGATGGTGGTAGAGAACTTCTACAAGAAGTCGGCAAACGGCGTGGCGGCCGGCATGGACAAACCGCCGCACGGGTTCGTGCTCCCCGCGGGCCAGCGCGACCAGACCCAGGTGGATCGCGTCGTCAACCTCCTGCGGCGTCAGGCCGTCGAGGTGCACCGCGCACCGGCGGAGGTGAAGGTGAAGGAAGGCACCTTCCCAGCCGGCTCCTACATTGTGAAGTTGAACCAGCCGTACGGCCGGCTGGCCAAGACGCTCCTCGAAAAGCAGACCTATCCGGATCCCCAGCTCAATACCTACGACGACAGCGCGTGGACGATGCCCCTGGCGAACAACATCGAGGTGAAGACCATCGAGGACAAGGCGATCCTCGACTCACCGGCCACGCTCCTGACCGAGGACGTGCGGACCACCGGCTCCCTCGCCGGCGCGAGCGGGACGGCGGCCGTCTATGCCGTGAAGCACAACGGCTCGCTCAATTTGATGACGCTGCGCTACCGATTGAAGGACGTCGCGATCCAGGCGGCGAAGGCGCCGTTCAAGGCGGGCGACGACGAGTATCCCGCCGGGTCGTTCCTGGTGCCGGTGTCCGACCGTGCTCGGCGCGAAATCGAAGGCCAGGGCCTCGTCGCCGCGGCCCTGCCGGCGATGCCCGAGGGGGAGACGATCGACGTCGACCTGCCGCGGATTGCCGTCTACACCACCTGGGCGAGCACCGAAAAGGTGGGTTGGGTGCGCCTGGCCTTCGATCGCTTCGAGATCCCGTTCGACCTGATTCACAAGGATCACGTGCAGCCCGGTGCGAACCTCCGGTCGAAATACGACGTCATCATCGTCCCGCACCAGACCCAGAGCGGGAAGGCGGTGGTCTTCGAGCAGCCGAAGCTCTCGAAGCCGCTGCCCTACAGGAAGAGCGACAGGTTCAAGAGCCTCGGGATGTACGCGGAAACCGACGACGTGCGTGGCGGAATGGGGTTGGAGGGCGTCGTGGAGTTCCAGAAGTTCCTGGACGCCGGAGGCCTCGTCATGACCTTCGGGGTGTCGAGCTACTTCCCGGCGGAGTTTGGATTGGTGAGGGGCGTCGACTCGCAGCGGCCGGCGACGGGGTTCTACGCGCCGGGACCGTACGTGCAGAGCGAAATCCTGCAAGCCTCGCATCCCATCTTCTACGGCTACGGAGGCCAGAAGACGCTGCCCGTTCGCTGGGCGGATGGACCGCTCCTGCAGGCCGGTCCGCCGGCCGGGTTCGAAGCGGCCGCCGGCGCGACCGCCGAGCGGCCGCAGGTGCTCGCGAGGTTCCAGGGAGGCGAAGCCGGGGTGTTGAGCGGGCTGATGCGCGGCGCCGACCAACTGCGCAACCGACCGATGATTGTCGACGCGCCATCCGGGAAGGGGCGGGTCCTGCTATTCGTCAACAATCCGATCTACCGGTGGCAGACCTTCGGCGAGCACGGGTTGGTATTCAACGCCCTGCTCTTCTGGAACGATCTGCCGGCCGCGCCACCTCCCGCCGCGGCCACCGCCGGACGGCCCTGACGCCGGGCGGCTCCGAGCCACCTGTCGAGCACGAGCATGAGGTGGTGCGGATGATGGCCGGATTCCATCGCGTGGCTCCTGCGGCGGCCGACGCCCACCGACTACTTGAGCACGGGAGCAAGGAACTCCAGACCACTCGGCAGCGGGCGCCGGGCCAGCCAGGCGTTCTTGGCATGCACCAGCTTGTACAGGAGCGCACACAGGCCCAGCGCCGACAGCATGGTCAGCTCCCATGGCAGGAGGCGTTTCAGGGGCAAGGTCGCGGCCCCGTAGACCATCTCGACGTGAATCCAATACACGAAGAGGGACGAGCGGCCCATGGTGACCAACGGCTCCCATGACAGATTGATCAGCCACGCGAGCGGGATGGTGGCGACCACCAGGCCGAGTCTGATGAAGAAGAACGTAGGCGAGGTGCTCCAGAACTCCGAATCGGCGTAGATGGACGGCAGGAACGACAGCGCGATGCCGAGCGCGATGCCCAGGGTGGCGGCGACGGCGAGACCGCCATGCACGCGGCGCTCCTGCTTCGGATCACGCGCTCCTGCCACCAACTCGCCGGCCAGCGCGCCAGCGGTGAGGAATCCCGCCCACGGGAACAGCGAGAACGAGGTCCGGCCAGGCATGGAGCGGACGTACCACTCGAGCAGTTCGGGCAAGGGAGCCAGCCACGCCGCGTCCCGCACTACGGGGTTGAGCATGGCGAAGTGCGCCGTGGCGATCGCGTAGCCCCATATCCGCCACTGGCGCCCGGGCACGAGGCTCCAGATCCAGGCCACGCCCACCATGGCCAGTCCCATGACATTCAGGATGTCCACCTTGAGGAAGTTCACCCACGAGCCCCAGCCGAGCAACTGCGACTGAGCCCGGAAGAGGAAGGCGAGGCCGAAGACCTGCCATCCCCGTCGGCGGACCGTTCGGCCGGCTTCCACCCGCCCGATCACGCGGCAGCGGCTCTCGGCGGCCAGGGCCAGGGCCACTCCGGCCAGCAGCAGGAACATCGGCGCGGCCAGGCCGTTGACGAACACGGTTGCGAAGAACCGGCCGTCGTTCCGATCGGCGTCCCGCGTCCAGGCGTCGGTGACGTGAGCGAACACCATGATCACGACCGCGAGGCCGCGCAGGGCATCGAGGTACGTCTTCCGAGTGCTCAGCGTCGAACCTCGAACGTGGTCGTGAAGGCGATCTCCTGGCGCAGGGTGTGCCAGACCGAACAGTACCGGTCGCGCGACAACTGGATTGCGCGCTCGACCGCGGCCTCCGGCACGTCGCCCGTGACGCGGAAGTGCAATTGAACCGTCAGGAAGCGGCGCGGCGGCTCGGGCGCGCGCTCGGCGGCCAGTTCCGCCGACAGAGCCCCGAGCGCGTGGCGGCCCTTGGTCAGGATGTCCACGACATCCACGGCCATGCACCCGGCCAGCGCGAAGGCCAGGGCATCGATGGGCGAGGGACCCGCTACTCCCCGGCTGTCGATCGTCAACGAGGTTTGGCCGCTGCGAGCCTCGAACTGCAGGTCGCGCGTCCACACGAGTTCGGCGGTGGTGGGAGGTCCAGGCATATTTGACCTCCACACGTTACCGCCGGCGCCGGGGTGCTTGCAACGTAGAGCCGAGCTGACCTAAATCTCGGGTCGGCGCTTCTGATTCCGCCAGCGGGCCCCGCCGGGACTCGTCAGTCGGCGTGCACCACCGTGCGGACGCTCCGGTGACCACGCACCAGATCCGCCTGCAGCAGTTTGGTCAGGTAGACCTTCGACTCGTCGTTGTCGAGCGGGTTGCGCTCGAATTTGGCGACGTTGAACCGCAACTGCGAGAGCACGGTGCGCATGTCGTAGTAGCGGTTCTTCGTCTTCACGACGATTTCGTCGAAACCGTTGGCGATGGCCCACGTTTCCGACTCCTCGGTCAGCGCGCGAAAGTGCCCCTGGCCCCGCCAGTCGCGCCGGGTGCCACCGATCCACGAGTAGAGGACGCGCCGGCCGTCGAACGAGACGTGCCCGTGCAACCGTTCGACCAGATCGCGGAGCTTGCCGTCGTGCTCGTCGCCCCGAATCTCGTGGACAATCTTGTAGGACACGGGCACCAGGGCGCCAGCCGGGTCGTCGGGCAGCGGCGCCTCGGCCATCAGGATGAGAGACAGGCGGACGGCGAGCCGGTCGATGATCTCGCGCGCCGTTTTCCGGCGTGGAAATTCCCCGAAGTACTCCTCGATGTACTGGATCTCGAGCGCGCCGCTCTCGAGCGGGTACTGCTTGATCAGGTACTGCACGACGTCTCCCAAAGGGCGATTATAGCGGCCCCGGACGAGCACCGCGATGCCCGGCGGGCGTCAATAGTCCATCCCGATGACCTGCCCGGCGTCGTCGACGTCCAGTTTGTGTGCCTGGGGCGTCTTGCCGAGGCCCGGCATCAGCATCATGCTGCCGGCAATCGCCACGACGAATCCGGCACCCGCCGACAGGGTGACGTCACTGATCGTCAGCGTCCAGCCCTCCGGCGCGCCCATGACCTTCGGGTCGTCGGTGAAGGAGTACTGCGTCTTGGCAATGCAGACCGGGAGGCGATCGTAGCCGAGGCCGGCGAACCGTTCGAGACGCGCACGTGCGGCCGGTTTGAAGGCCACCGTCGAGGCGCCATATACCTGGCTGGCCACGGCGCGGATCTTCGCCTCGAGCGGCATGTCGGCCGTGTAGATCGGCTTCACCTGGCCCGGGTCGCTCGCGGCGGCGGCGGCGACGACCCGGTCGGCCAGATCCGTCATACCGTCGCCGCCCTTCAGATACCCTTCCGACAGGGCCGCATCGACGCCAGCCGAGCGGCAGTGCGTGAGCACGGCCTCGAGGTCGGCTTCGGAGTCGTTCGCGAACCGGTTCAACGCCACCACGGCCGGCACGCCCCAGCGACGGAGATTGGCCAGGTGCCGATCAAGGTTCGGGAAGCCCGACGCCACCGGGCCGTCCGGTGCCCCGCCCTGCGCGCGCAACGCCTTCAGCGTGACGATGACGACGGCCGCCGCGGGCACGTGGCCGCACGCGGGCATCACCAGATCGAAGAACTTCTCGGCGCCGAGATCGGCGGCAAAACCCGTCTCGTTCACCACGTAGTCGGCGAGATGGAGCCCCATCCGCTGAGCGAGCACGCTGCTCGTTCCATGGGCGATGTTCGCGAAGGGCCCGGCGTGCACGATCGCCGGGACACCCTCGGTGCTCTGAACGAGATTCGGCATGACGGCGTCGTTCAACAGCACCATCATCGGTCCCACGGCCTTGAGGTCGCTGGCAATCACGGGACGCCCGTCGGTGTTGAACCCGACGACGATCTCGCCGAGCCGCCGGCGCAGGTCGGCACGGCTCTCAGACAAGGCAAGGATGGCCATGATCTCGGAAGCGGCCGTGATGACGAAGCCCGTCTCTCGGGCCGGGCCGCCGTCTCGTCCGCCGAGCCCGGTGACAATGCGGCGGAGCGCGCGGTCGCTCACGTCCATGGCGCGAGGCCAGAGGATCTCGCGGGGGTCGAGCCGCAACTCGTTGCCGAAGTGCAGGTGCGCGTCGAGCAAGGCGGCGAGCAGGTTGTGCGCCGAGGTGATGGCGTGAAAGTCGCCGTTGAAGTGGAGGTTGATCTTGTCCGCCGGCACCAGAGACGCCCGTCCGCCGCCGGTCGCTCCGCCCTTCTGGCCGAATACCGGACCCAGCGACGGCTCCCGTAACGCCGCCACGGCCTGGTGTCCGCGCTTGGCCAGGCCCTGGGTCAGCCCGATCGTATTGACGGTCTTGCCTTCGCCGCTGATGGTGGGCGTGATAGCCGTCACCAGGATGAGCTTTCCCCGCCGCTCGGGAAAGCGCTCCAGGGTCTCGAGCCTGATCTTGGCGGTGTAGCGTCCGTAAGGCTCGAGCAGATCGTCGGTGAGGCCGAGTTGGGCCGCCACTTCGGCAATGGGTCGGATGGGCATAGGCAGCCAATTCTATGCGAATCGGCTGACCCCCGGCGGGTGCGTGGCCAAGCGCCATCGCCGCGGCGGTCCGAGCGTTTCGGTGTCGCCTCGCCGCAGGGCAACGTATAATCCACGCGCATCCCAGCCGGCGGAATCAATCAGTGGCCTCCGCGGGCCGGAGGAGTCATCCATGACAGTCGCCATTCCCAGGGAGCGTCGGGCGGGCGAGCGTCGCGTGGCCGCGACGCCCGAAAACGTTGCACGGCTCATCAAGCTGGGCTTCGAGGTGCGGGTCGAAAGCCAGGCCGGCGCGCTGGCCTCGTTTGGCGACGATGACTACGTCGCGGCCGGCGCCCAGGTGGTCGAGGACCCGCGCGCGCTCTGGGCAGGAGCCGACATCGTGCTCAAGGTGCAGCCGCCCGATCTGTACCCGGTGCTCGGCCAGCACGAAGCCGACCTGCTGCCCGAGGGCGCCACCCTGATTTGCTTCCTGTGGCCGGGCCGGAACCAGGCGCTCATCGAGCGGCTCGCGGCACGCAAAGTGACGGCCATTGCGATGGATCAGGTGCCGCGCATCAGCCGGGCGCAGAAGATGGACGCCCTGTCGTCGATGGCCAACATCGCGGGCTACCGGGCCGTAATCGAGGCCGCAAGCTTCTACGGCCGGTTCTTCACGGGACAGATGACGGCCGCCGGCCGCGTGCCGCCGGCCAAGGTGCTGGTCATCGGAGCGGGCGTGGCGGGCCTGGCCGCCATCGGCGCCGCCCGGGGGCTGGGCGCAATCGTCCGAGCCTTCGACACTCGCCCCACGGTGAAGGAACAAGTCAAGAGCATGGGCGCGGAGTTCATCGAGCTCAACGTCCATGAGGACGGCGAGGGTGGAGGCGGTTACGCCAAGGAGATGAGCCCCGCGTTCATCGCCGCTGAAATGGCCATGTTCGCCGCGCAAGCCCGGGACGTGGACATCATCATCACCACCGCGCTCATCCCCAATCGTCCGGCCCCCGTCCTCATCACCGAGGACATGGTGAAGACGATGAAGAACGGGTCGGTGATCGTGGATCTCGCCGCCGAGAACGGCGGCAACTGCGCGCTGACCGAGCCGGGAACCGTCGTCGAGCGGCACGGCGTGCACATCATCGGGTACATGGACCTGCCGAGCCGCCTGGCGCCGACGGCGAGCTTCCTGTACGGGAACAACCTCGGCCACGTACTGGCGGACATGGGGGGCGGGGGCCACTTCCACGTGGACCTCGAAGACGAGGTGGTGCGCGGCGCACTCGTCCTGCTCAAGGGCGAGCTGATGTGGCCGCCTCCCAGGCGGGAGGCCCCGCCACCGCCCAAGGCGCCAGCGCCGCGACCGGCGGGCGTGGCCGCGCCGACCGCGCACGAGGCAAAGGCCGGAACCGGCTCGGGCATGGGCATGACGGTGGCGCTCGTCATCGGCGCGCTGGCCTTCATCGGCCTCGGCCTGGTGGCGCCCGCGTCGTTCCTCTCGCACCTGACGGTGTTCGCTCTGGCCTGCGTCGTCGGCTGGCAGGTGGTCTGGAACGTGACGCCGGCGCTCCACACACCACTGATGAGCGTCACCAACGCCATCAGCGGCATCATCGTCATTGGCGGCCTCCTGCAGGTCAGCGGTCCGCTGTCGGACCCGGCCGTGCTGTTCGGTGCCGCGGCCATTCTGCTCGCAACCATCAACATTGCGGGCGGTTTCCTGGTGACCCAGCGCATGTTGAAGATGTTCAGCCGCGGATGATGTGGTCCGGTCTCGAGGTGTCCGTTGCCTGAATCGTTCGTCACGATCGCCTATATCGCCGCCGGTCTGCTGTTCATTCTGAGCCTGGGAGGCCTCTCGGCCCAGGAGTCCGCGCGGCGTGGCAACCTCTTCGGAATCACCGGCATGTTGATCGCGGTGGCGGTCACCGTGCTCGGGCCGCACGTGGGCGGCTACGCCACGCTGGCCGCCATGCTGGCCGTTGGAGGCGGCATCGGCGCCGTGCTCGCGGCCCGCGTCGAGATGACGGCCATGCCGCAGATGGTGGCGATCCTCCACAGCTTCGTCGGCGCGGCGGCCGTGCTCGTCGGGTTCGCGTCGGCCCTGGGTCCGCCCACGGGGCTGACCGGCGTCGAGGCCCGCATCCACGAGATCGAGATCTTCGTCGGCGTCTTCGTCGGTGCCATCACCTTCACCGGATCGGTCATCGCCTTCGGCAAGCTGCAGGGGGTGATCCGCAGCAAGCCCCTGCTGCTGCCCGGCCGGCACGCGCTGAACCTGGCGATCATCCTGGCGTCCGTGTATCTGGGATCCCAGTTCGTCGGCGCCGAGGGCGCCGCCGGGCACCCGCCGGCCGCACCGCTCATCCTGTGCACGGCACTCGCCTCGCTGCTCGGCGTCCACCTCGTGATGGCCATCGGCGGCGCCGACATGCCGGTCGTGGTGTCGATGCTGAACAGCTACTCGGGCTGGGCTGCCTCGGCCGCGGGCTTCATGCTCGCCAACGACCTGTTGATCATCACCGGGGCGCTGGTGGGGTCGAGCGGCGCCATCCTCAGCTTCATCATGTGCCGCGCGATGAACCGCTCGTTCCTGAGTGTCATCCTGGGCGGCTTCGGCGCGGACGAAGGCGCGGCCCCGGCCGCCGGCGCCCAACCAGCAGGCGAGGTGACCAGCATCACCGCCAGCGAAACCGCGGACATGCTGCGCGACGCCAAGAAGGTGATCATCGTACCCGGATACGGGATGGCCGTCGCGCAAGCCCAGTCTCCGCTCTTCGAAATCACGAAGCTCCTCCGCGCGCGCGGCATCGACGTGAAATTCGCCATCCACCCCGTGGCGGGCCGCCTGCCCGGGCACATGAACGTGCTGCTGGCCGAGGCCAAGGTTCCTTACGACATCGTGTTCGAGATGGAAGAGATCAACCACGAGTTCCCGGAAACCGACGTGGCGATCGTGATCGGCGCCAATGACATCGTGAACCCCGGCGCGCTGGATGACCCCTCGAGCCCCATCTACGGCATGCCGGTACTCGAGGTGTGGAAGGCCCGCGTGAGCATCGTGCTCAAGCGCGGCATGGCCAGCGGCTATGCCGGCGTCGAAAATCCGCTCTTCTACCTCGACAATACTCGGATGCTCTTCGGCGATGCCAAGAAGACCGTGGACGCGCTCTTGACCGAGCTAGGCCAGGACGGCGTGGCCATCTCGGCCTAGCGAGCGCCACCCGGCTGCCGACACGGAGCAAAATCCCGGGACCGGCGTCCCGGCCCGGCCTCGACCGCCGGCGAGTCATGCGCCGCGCGAAGCGTACCGCTCCGCGAACCCACACCCTCGGCCCATCCTCGTCGTTGCACGCCTGTTTGTGCCATTCCAGCTCATTTACGAAAAATCACCTGCATGTCACTGCAAATAGGCTGTTTTTCGGGCTATGGAGTCATCAGAAACTGTCTGATTTGTTCTTTTTTTGAACACTCCGATCGTTTGAGCTGATCGACGGCCGATCCCCCGAGAGCAGCAACATATGATTCCTCAACAACTTGCAATGGTGCAGCGAAGTTGGACCCGCCCTTGCTCAGAGTCGTGGTCGAGCCGCCCGATCGATGAGGGTGGCGAACAGGAGATCGGTGACAGTGCGGCACGGACATTCGTTCAAGTTTCCTTCGACCTCGCCGACTGGCGAGATGGCGCGGACCTGAGGCGCCGATGGCTGTCGACGTCCTCATCCCGTCCAGCGGTGGACACCTGCCCGGTCCGGCCGCCACCGGATCCGGAAGCATCAAGCCGCGAGCGGCGGCCGCCGCGCCGGCGATGCCGGTGCACTGGCGGCACGGTCTGCCCACCTTGACGGGAGACGGTGTTCTGTTGCGTGAGTTGCAGCCGGCCGATGCTGCATCGCTGCTGAACCTCTTCACGGACCACGAGGTATCGAGATTCCTGGCTCCGCCGCCGGCGACCGCAGCGGGGTTTCGCCGCTTCGTCCGCTGGACCCACCGCCGCCGCGCCGAGGGACGCTACGCGTGTTTCGCCATCGTGCCCCGCGGACGAGGCACGGCCGTGGGCTTGTTCCAGGTGCGTGCCGAGGCTCCGGAGAGCACCACGGCGGAATGGGGGTTCGTGCTGGGCCGTCCGTACTGGGGAACCGGTCTCTTTGCCGAAGGCTCGGCGCTACTGCTGGAGTTCGCCTTCGAGCGTATGGGGATCCGGCGACTCGAAGCTCGCGCCATTTCGGCCAACGGTCGCGCCAACGGCGCTCTGCGGAAGATCGGCGCCGTGCCCGAGGGCGTGCTGCGCCAGTCCTCCACCATCGACGGCTGCCACTACGACACGACGCTCTGGTCGGTCCTCGATGGTGACTGGCGAAGGGCTCGCCCGGCCTCGCGCCACGATCTGACCCTGCCGGGCGAAATCCCCTTAGTTTCGGCACGCATCCAGTAGCTCAGCGCGTGCAGCGCAACGCATTCATGCGCAATTGGCGTGCAACGAACAGCATGTTTGTGCACGCGGCGCGGCTCCCCTACCCGATATGCTAACGGAAGGATGTCTTCAGCCCAGCTATTCCCCGAGATCTCCCCGCACCGCTGCACTGGCGAGCCACCGGCGTCGAGTCGGCCCCCCTCAGGCGTCCCACGCTCGAATCCGGGGCCTGGGAGCGACACCTGCCGCGTCGTGATGGTGGACGACGAAGAGCTCATCCGCCGGATGGCGATGGGCATGGCCCGTCGCATCCACGTGGACCTCGTGACGGTCGCCACCGCGGCCGAAGCCATCGACGTCGCGCGTTCCTCGGACATCGACATCCTCATCGCGGACGTGCTCCTCGGCGAAGGCCTCGACGGAATCGATCTGGCGCGCCAGATTGGCGCCACCAATCCCCGCCTGTCCGTCATCCTGATGAGCGGCTACAACCCGTCCCACTTCGAACTGGCCGGTCTACCCGAGGGGACGCAATTCCTGATGAAGCCCTTCAACAGCGAGTCGCTCGCGCGCGCCATCGCGGCGGCCCGCCAGCACGCCGCTTCGAAGGAGCGATAAGGGGGCGCGCCGGCCGCATACAATTGGCCGTATGAGCCTCTTCGCCTACCGGCTGATGGCTGCCGCGATGCTGGACGCGGCCATGTACGAGGGCATCGAGGCCGACCGACGGACGACGGTGCAGGCAATGAGCGCGGTGGCGCTGGCGAGCCTGGCGGCCGGGATCGGCGCGGGCGACTGGCTCGGCAACCGCATGGTCACCCTGGCAGTCGTGGCGGCGCTGGCCATCATCACGTGGTCCGCGTGGGCGATGCTGGCGTTTCAGATTGGCACGCGGCTGTTGCCCGGGCCCGAGACCCAGGCCGATTGGGGGCAACTGCTCCGCACGACCGGATTTGCGGCCGCACCGGGCCTGCTCCTCGTGTTCGGGGTGATTCCGCATGGACGGGGGCCCGTTTTCGCGGTAGTGGGCGGCTGGATGTTCGCGGCCATGGTCTTCGGCGTGAAGCACGCTCTCGACTACCGGCACGCCAGCCGCGCACTGGCCGTGTGCTTCGCCGCGGCCGTGTTGTCGCTGGCGGTGGCCTTTGCCGCCAGTGCGCTCATGGCGCCAGGTCTGCAGTAGCGGCGGTTCGCCCGCCGAGGTAGCGCTGCCGGATGCGCCAGAGGTCGATCAGGGCGCGCAGCAGGTGAAGGGGTCTGACCTTCGAACCCGGCACGTGCCTCCAGACGCGAAGCGGCAGTTCCTCGAGGCGATCACTCGCCACCTGGCGTGAGCCACATTGCCGGATGTAGCGCGCCAGTACCTCCACGTCGAACGCCCATCGGCTGACGAATGGCTGATCGAACAGACGCCAGACGTCACTGGTGGCGCGAAACAGCTTTGCCCCGCACTGGGTGTCGTAGATCGGGAGCCCGAGCGAGGCCGACGCGGCGGTCGCGAACACGCGGCCCGCGTAGTGGCGGATGGCCCGGCGATCGATGGTGCGGCCCATGGCCTTCACCCGGGACCCAAGTACCATGTGACACTGCGGATTGGCGTCGAGGACAGCCACGAAATCGGGTAGCGCGGCCAGCGGCGTGGACAGGTCGGCATCCCAATAGCCAACGTAGCGCGGGCCGGCCAATCGGGCGGCGGCCATCCCGATGCGGACGGCTTCGGCCTTGCCTCGGTTCGACGTTGCCCTCAGCACGGTGATGCGTCCGGGCTCTCGCCCGGCCAGCCGGCCGAGAAGCGCGGGCGTGTCGTCGACGCTCCCATCGTCCACGAAGACGAGCCCGAGGTCGGACGCGTCGATCGCGGCTTCGAAGGTCTGGACGGGCAGCCGGGCGGCTTCGTCGAAGCAGGGAACGACGAGGACGACCGGAAGCCCGGGCGTCACGGGCGCCCGGCGACGGTGACCGAGGCCGTGCCGACGTCGCGCGTGGCTCCCTGGTCGTCGACGGCCTGGGCCAGGATGTGCCGGCCTCCCTCGCGCTCGCCCAGATCCACGGCGAGCTCCCAACCCCCGCGAGCTGCATCGGGATACGCCGGATAGGCGGCCACGAGATCGGGCCGCAGCAACCCCGGCGTCGACGAGCCGGCGAAACGCCCGTCCACATACACGTCCACGCGGCTCACCCGTCCATCGTCGAGGGCCCAGCCCGCCACGCGCGTCACGCGCGCCACCGCCGCGCCGTTGGCCGGGCTGTCGAGAAATCCGAACGGCAGCACATTGTCTGGATTCGGTCTCGATTCGCGGCAGGCGGCACCAAGGGCAACGGTCACGGCCAACGCCAGCGCCGGGCCGAAGGTTCGCATCATGGCGCCGATCCTATCCGATACACCACCACGTCAATCACCGGACCGGGCCGCTCGACTCGATTGAGGAAGTCGAGGGGCACGAAGAACGCGTCGAACGATTCAACGGGTGCGGAGGACCAGTGTCCGGTGAAGGGATCGAACGAGGCCCGCTCGGCCGGCGCGCCGGCAGCGGGTGCCGCCAGTTCGGCGCTCGCCACCTCAGGTGCGCCCCATCCTGGATAGCCGGCCGTGACGACCGCCGCGCAGGACGGCTCCCGTCCGGCGTCAGGAGGACGGTTCCTGAAGACCTCGAACCGGGGACCCGACGCCGCCACCCCGGAGCGCGCGAGGCGATAGAGGCGCGACACGATCTCGCCAGACTCCGGCCCGTAGGTCTGCATGGCGAAGGCGATGCGCCGGTCGATCGAGGACACGGTCTCGCGCAACTGCGGCTCGGTTTCGGGAGGCCCCCAATAGGTGATGGTACACCCCGGCGGCAGCGTGGCCGCCATCCACCTCCCGGCCAGGGTCCGTGTGTCGTCGCGAGATAGAATCCGGTCGAGCCACGCGGCCTCGGCCGCACTCGCAGCGACCAGCGCGACCCCCGCCAGCATCGCCGCCCGTCGAAGCCCACGTGCCGGCGGCGCCGAGAGGGCCACTGCCGC
>JADZBZ010000102.1 GCA_020851835.1 Acidobacteriota bacterium | reverse complement strand
CGCCTGGCTGAAGACGCGCGCGGTACGCACGCGTGGAAGCGCTGGGGGCCGTATCTGAGCGAGCGGCAGTGGGGCACCGTGCGCGAGGACTACAGCCCGCACGGCGACGCCTGGGGGTATCTATCGCACGATGCAGCCAGCAGCCGCGCCTATCGCTGGGGTGAGGATGGCATCGCCGGCCTGAGTGACGACCGCCAGTGGCTCTGCCTCGCGGTCGCCCTGTGGAACGGACGCGACCCCATCCTGAAGGAACGCCTGTTCGGCCTGACCAACAGCGAAGGCAACCACGGTGAGGATGTCAAGGAGCTCTATTACTATCTCGACGCCACGCCGACCAGTTCGTACCTGAAGATGCTCTACAAGTATCCGCAGCGCGCGTTTCCGTATGACGCGCTGGTGGACGAGAACCGGCGCCGCGGGAGGGAGCAGCCCGAGTTCGAACTGATCGACACGGGCATCTTCGAAGAACACCGCTACTTCGATGTGTTCGTCGAGTATGCCAAGGCCGCACCGAACGACATTTTGATGCGCATCATGGTGCACAATCGTGGCCCCGAAGCCTCCCGCCTCGACGTCATGCCGCAGCTCTGGTTTCGCAACACCTGGTCGTGGACTGATGCCGCCGTGAAGCCCGAACTGCGCGAAGTGGCGCCGGGGGTCGTGAGCGCCCGCCATCCGGAGCTGGGGAGCTACCGGCTGTACTGCGATGCGGGCGCGACGCTATTGTTCTGCGACAACGACACCAATGTGGCGCGTCTGTTCGGCTCTGGCGCCTCGGGCTTCTACAAGGACGCCTTCCACGAGTATGTCGTCGCCGATCGTAGCGACGCGGTGAATCCGCGGCGAGTCGGCACGAAGGCCGCCGCGCACTATGCGCTCACCGTACCGGCGGGCGGTGCGACCTGCCTGCGGCTGCGCCTCACGGACGCGCCGTCAGCCGTGGAGCCATTCAGCGATTTCGACGCGATCGTCGCGCGACGACAGCGCGAGGCGGACGACTTCTATGCCGGGCTGCAGTCCGGGCTGCCCGATGCCGAACGGCGCAACGTGCAACGCCAGGCGTTCGCCGGCCTGCTCTGGAGCAAGCAGTTCTACTACTACGACGTGCCGCAATGGTTGCACGGCGATCCCGCGCAGCCGCCGCCGCCTCCGGAGCGGCTCCACGGTCGGAACCACGACTGGCAGCATCTGAACAACGCCGACGTCATGTCGATGCCCGACACGTGGGAGTACCCCTGGTATGCCGCGTGGGATCTGGCCTTCCACTGCATCCCGCTGGCGTTGATCGACCCGGAGTTCGCCAAGTCCCAGCTCGTGCTGCTGACGCGCGAATGGTACATGCATCCCAACGGTCAGCTGCCGGCGTACGAGTGGGCGTTGGGCGACGTGAATCCCCCGGTGCATGCCTGGGCGGCATGGCGCGTGTTCGGGATCGATCGCAAGCGGCGAGGCGGAACAGGCGACCTCGCGTTTCTGGAGCGCGTGCTCCACAAGCTGATGCTCAATTTCACGTGGTGGGTGAACCGCAAGGATGTCGATGGCAACAACATCTTCCAGGGCGGGTTCCTGGGGTTGGACAACATCGGAGTGTTCAACCGTAGCGTGCCGCTCCCGACCGGCGGCCACATCAATCAGGCCGACGGCACGAGTTGGATGGCCATGTACTGCCTGAACCTCATGCGCATCGCCCTCGAACTGGCGCAGCACAACCCGGTGTACGAGGACATCTCCACGAAGTTCTTCGAACACTTCCTGGGGATCGCCGCCGCCATGAGCAACATGGCCGGTGACGGATCGGGCCTCTGGGACGAGCAGGACGAGTTCTTCTACAACGTGCTGAAGCTGCCGACTGGCGCACGCGTCCCACTGCGGCTGCGCTCGATGGTTGGGCTCATTCCGCTGTTCGCAGTGGAGACGCTCAATCCCGACCTCCTGGAGAAGGTACCGGCGTTCCGGCAGCGGCTGGAATGGTTCCTCAACTATCGGCCGGACCTGGCCCGTCTCGTATCGCGATGGTCCGAGCCGGGTAGCGGCGAGCGGCGGCTGCTGTCGCTCCTGCCTGGTCATCGCATGAAATGCCTGCTCCGGCGCATGCTCGACGAGACGGAGTTCCTGTCCTCCTATGGGGTGCGCTCGCTCTCGCGACATCACCGCGATCATCCCTACGTCTTCACCGGTCACGGTCAGTCCTACAGCGTGAATTACCAGCCGGCCGAATCGGCGTCCGGTCTGTTCGGCGGCAACTCCAACTGGCGCGGCCCTATCTGGTTCCCGGTTAATTTTCTCATCATCGAGTCGTTGCAGAAGTTCCACCACTACTACGGCGACGACTTGTGCATCGAGCATCCCACCGGCTCCGGCACCTTCATGACCCTCAATGCGGTGGCTGACGAATTGACCAATCGGCTGACTCGCCTATTCCTGCCCGACGCCAAGGGACAGCGCCCCGGCGCTCTCCAGCATGGGCCGTACGCGGAGGATCCGCATTTCCGCGATTACGTCCTGTTCCACGAGTACTTCGATGGCGACGATGGCCATGGTCTGGGGGCCTCGCATCAGACCGGTTGGACCGGACTCGTCGCCAAGCTCCTGCAACCTCGCGAGGCGCCCCACTGACCTCAGACACGAGGGGAAGCTCGACCGGCCGGAAGGGTGCGAGCCGCCGACTGCCGACTTCGACCGGTTCGTCACCCTCACCGGCCGCCTGTGGCTACGGGGGCCGATGACGTCCGGCGTGGGAGCGTCCGGTCCCGCGCTCCCTCTTGGATTCTTCACCGGACTGACGAAGGAACGTTACCGTCAGTCGGATTCCGCGCGGAGATGCGGAGGGCACCGGAGCCGCTTTGCAGGAACTGCCACCTGGGACGGGTGTTCCTGCGCTGCGGCGCTTGTCACGTTTCCTTGTCCAGCAACACCATTCCATTGCGAGTCGAAAACGGCCGTGGGGAGACGGGACCCACGCGGATTGTCCGTCGCCGCCCCGGGCGCGGAGCCCCGCGAAAGGGTAAGGAACGTATGGCAAGCATCACGAACGCGACATTGGCCATTCAGCACGACCGTAAGAAGAAGCTTGCGAACGTCACGGTGAAGTGCGACGTGAACTTCACGGCGCTCGAACTGTGCCAGATGAAGAGCTGCGGTGACGGCCGGCACTTCAAGCTGAAGTGCCAGCTCTGGGGCGCCGACTCGGGGTTGACCGGCGCCGACGACTTCCTCTACACGTTCGGCACCGCGTTCTACTTCCCGGACGGGTCACCGACGGCCACCGAGGCACGCACATTCACGGTGACGCTTGGCGAGGGCGTGCTCGACGAGGACTGGGGGCAGGACGAGGTCTACGCTAAGCTCCTGTTGACCAACCTGACGAGCGCGGCCCAGATCTCGAAGAAGACGAACGAGGTCCATCACAACTTCTAGCTCGTGCGTCACGCTGCCCGATGGTCCGGCCTGGACGGATGCCGGCCCGTCGGGTGGCAAGCGTTGCGGCGCCGGATCATTCGGCCCACGCACCCCGTCGGCGCGCAGCTGAACGATCAGTGCTGTCGAGCGAGGTTCCCATTGAGGGCCTGCCCTACGAATACATCGCCCGAACACCGGAGATCGCCGCGAAGCTTCTTGCCTTGGCGCGGCACACCTTCGAGCACGGGGTCGCGGGGCGCTTCTACACGCGTGTGATGTAGAGCGCAGGCGGTGCCTGGTGGAGGCGAGTCTGTCGGGCCTTTCTGAGGCGCCTGCCCTGGTAGGCCTGACGGCAGCGAACCGTCAGGGAGACGAACCCTTGCTCGGCGTTGACGAGAACGGTCGCGTCCACCTCCTGTTCCTCGTCAGGAGCCCCGATCCCAGTCGGACGGCCAGCCTCGTGCGGCCGTCATTGCCGCTGCTCCGGGCCTTGCCCCGATGGGTGATCCTGCTGCGGACCTTCCCCTGGTCCCCCACGTGCAAGGACCACTCGCTCGCGATCGACGCCGACATGCGGCCGCTGTCCCCATCGGTGCTGGCCGACCTGCGGTGGTACTTTCAGAAGCGCCACGAACCCACGACTGGCCGCGTGGCCGCCATCGCCAAACGGCTGGGCGACCTGGCCTTCACCTATCGCGACGAGCGCTACGACGACCTGTATCGGCGCTGGCTGGCGACCGGTGAACAGGTGTTCGACGAGCTGTCGTCCACGGTGCTGGAGGAGGCACGCCGGAGCCACGCCGGGCACATCCACTACCGCGCGTTGCCTCACACGTACCGGCATCTGGATCCACTTCTGCGGCCGCGATCCAGGCGGCGAACCGGGGTTGAGGCGGGGGAACGCCACCCTCAGGTGCCCTCAACCCCTTCCTCGACGGCGACAACGGCCGACGGTCTCGCGGTGACGTCGCCCATCACCGACGTTGATGCGCCACGAATGCGCCGCAGTGACCGAGGTGTTCGTGTGGGCGGTGCGCGTGGCCAGGCCAGACGTCGCGGGCCCCGGCAGGCGTCACTGTTCGATCAGGGGGACGGAGGGAGGGCGTGAGCGACCCACCCCTCGCAGCGTGGCTTCGGTCCCTGCCGCGTCCCGAGGGTCGCTCACGCCCTCCGCGTCGGTGTCAGGTCAGAGGGCACGGTGTGGGCCACGCGCGGGCGCCGCGGTGGCGGGACGAAGTGGGCCCGTAGATGGGCAGTTGCGATGACCAGCACACGCGTCGCGCACCGCACGGCTTCCGTGGTGGCCGACCGGCCATCGCGGCCGCAGTGTGGCGCACCGCCGAGCGCGCCTCAAGCCTCGTCGCTAGCCGCTCCGCCCACGCGCGGCGTGGCTGCGGGCTTGACCCGCGCCCGGCGCTGCGCGGGTTCGGGCACTTGCGCGATGGCTGGGACGTGCGCCGCTCAGTCCTCGCTCATGAGCGAGGTGACGTCGGCGTGGAGCGTCGGCACCTTCGTGGTCACGACGTCCCACACGAGCCGGTGATCGACTTCGGCGTAGCCGTGGATCAGGATGTTGCGGAAAGCGATGATGCGACGGTGCTCATGGATGCGGGTGGCGACGGCTTCGTCGACGCGTGCGAGCTTGGCCAGGGCCTCCCCCATGATCTCGCACTGCCGCTCGACTGCGGCCCGCAGCATGGGCGTCGCCTCGTAGTCCGCCAACGTGCGACCCGTGACGAACTCCAACGCCAATGTCGCGGCCCGCTGGATGTCGAGCAGATACTTCTTGGCCTCACGCCGCATACAGGAGAGTCTTGGTGTCGTCCACCGATTGCCGAAAGTAGGGGTTCTTGATCGCGGAGGCGACGACCAGGTCGACGGGCCGATGAAAGAGGGCTTCGAGCCCCTCCATGAGGCCGAAGTAGGTGTCGGCGTACGTGCCTTCCTCGAGCGGTTGGAACTCGACCAGAAAGTCCAGGTCGCTCCTGGTCGGGTCGTCCGTGCCGGCTGCGGCCGATCCAAACAACTCGAGACGCAATACGCCGTACCGACGACACAGGTCGGCAATCGCGTCGGCGTGCTCGGAAACCTCAGGGCTCATGGCTGGCTCTGCCGACAAGAATACCCTTGATTCGAGCGGTGTCTTGCTCCGTGTCAGGTTTCGTCGAGAACTCGTGTTCTATTGAGTGTAGGCAGGTCGTCTGGCTGTAAGCGGACGGCCCTCCATCCGCGGCACGCGTCCCACGACCGGTGCCACCACCTGGAAGACCTCAGGCCTTCCCGCCGTGACCCACGGCCCCTCTCCGACGCCATGCGGAGAGCCGCGCCACGCCCGGCGCCCTCAGGGGCGGGCGGCGCTTCCCGACATCGCCCTTGCCGATCACCCGCCGAACGCTCCGTAGGAGGAGTCATGAGAGATCCGGATACATCGTTGCCTCGTCGCTTCCTGACGGCCTTCGAGGTGGCGGCCCTGCTGGGTTGCCACGAGGAGACGGTCCGTCGTGCGTACACATGCGGCCAGTTGAAACGCCAGCGATTTGGCGTCCGCAGTTGTCGCTTCGACCCGGTTGACGTGCAGGACTGGATCGCGCGAGGAGCGCCGACGAGAATGGCAGGAGCACGACACCGACTGACGCGGCGGATGAGCCGCCGCCTTGCGTCGGCAGAGGGAGGCGCACATGGCCGTCCGGAAGATCTGCAAACCTAAGGGGTGCCGCGGCAGTCCGCGGTGTGACCATCCGTGGTGGTTCGACGTGATGTACGCCGGCACGCGCTGGCGCATGCGCGTCGACGAGTTCGCGCTCGTGCGCGGCGCCACCGAACCGGTGACGTCGAAGCAGACGGCGGAGCGCGTATGGGAGCCGAAGTTCCTGGCCGAGATCATGGCCGGCGGCGACCCACGCGCGAAGCCCGTCACCGTGCTGAAGGCGTCCCACGGCTTGACCGTCGCCGACTTTCTCGACCGCTACTGCACTAACTACGTCGAGGCGGAAGGCCTGCGCGATCCGGTCACGATCAAGGGCCGGCTCAAAGCTGTGAAAGCCGTCCTCGGCAACGAACCGGTGGAGGTGTTGGAGAAGCCCGAGCCGGTCCAGCAATTCAAAGCGTCGTATCGCCAGGGGCGTGCGATCGCGACTGTGAACCGGGCACTCAGTGCGCTCCGTGGCGCGATCAACTGGGGGCGGTTCCAGGATCCGCCACTGCTGATGAACTCGCCCTTCCACCGCTTCGGCGTCACGATTAGAACCAAGGAGGAAACCAAGCGGGATCGCCGCATCGCGCCCGCCGAGGAGAAGGCGCTGCTCGATGCGGCGCTGGCAGTGAGCTCCGAGGCGCACGTCGGGACGGGCGTGTCGATGCACGATCGCATCATCGGCGCGTTGGAAACCTGCTGCCGGCAGGGCGAGATGCTCCGCATCCAGAACCGGCACGTGGACTGGGATCGGCATCAGATCGCCATTCCCGGTGCCCGCGCGAAGGACTCGGAGAACCGGCGCGTGCCGTTCGACCCGCACGGCAGGCTGGCGCCCGTCCTGAGGCGATGCGCCAAGCTGAAGGCGAGCGCGTTTGTGTTCGGCAACCCGGAGGGCGAGTACCAGGACTCGTTCAAGACGGCCTGGGAGTCGCTCTTGCTGCGGGCGAACGGCTACCCGCTCATCCGTGCGACGATGCGGGGCCGCGTAGACCGGGAGAAGCTGCGGCAGATCGATCTGCACTGGCACGATCTTCGTCATGAAGGCGCGTGCCGGCTCCTGGCCGACGGGGTCGACATCCGCACGATCCAGCTGAAGCTCGGCCACGCCGACATCAAGCAGACGCAGCGCTACCTGAACATCACCGATGAGGAGTTGAGGAAGGCGATGACCGGCGTCTGGGAGCGCCGACGCCAGTTGAAGGCGTTCGGTCAGTAGCGAGGCGTGACGGATTGTCCGTCATTTGTCAGTCGCGTCCGAAGACGCGCATCGACACCGCGAGATTCCAGGCGTCGGCGCTGACGCCGACTGAAGTCGTAAGGTTCTCTACGGCAGTCACTTGCCGGATCGTGACAACGTGGCGCGCCCGGCAGGGCTCGAACCTGCGACCCCCGGCTTAGAAGGCCGGTGCTCTATCCAGCTGAGCTACGGGCGCTCGGTGCCATTGTAGCGGGACCGCGGGGTAACCGTGCCGCCCTCGCACGAACCGGAAAAGCCGAAGCGACGATGACCAGCAGGCGATGCTCGACATTGGCGACTGGAGCGGCCACGCGCGTCGCGACGGGTACAAGAGCTACCATACGACGATGCCGAACGGGTTCGACCTGCCGACGAGCGCCACCACGAAGGAGACCGGCCACGTCTAGTCATGCGGCACCCGTCCGGCCCGAACAGCCGCGCCGGACTCCAGAGACCGACCTTCCGCCCGTGTCTCGTCGATGCTGAAGTTGCTCGGCCTCCTCAGGCCGTTTCGCGCCCTCGTGGCCGTGGTCTGCCTGCTGGCCTTCGCCCAGTCCCTCGCCAGCCTGTATCTCCCGCGCCTCATGGCCGACATCGTCGATCACGGCATCGTCCGGGGAGACTCGCGCCGGATTCTGTCCATTGGCGGCCTGAT
>JADZBZ010000101.1 GCA_020851835.1 Acidobacteriota bacterium | reverse complement strand
GTCGTCCAGATGTCGATGCCGTACTGCGCGAGGCTGGTGTCCCAGACGGCCTCATCGAGACAGTGCGACGCGAAGCGGCCCGAACACCCGAACTCGGCGGCCTGCGGCTCGGCCACCTGCCAGCCGTACGCGGCGCGCATGAGCGGCCGGATGAGTTGCGTGACCAGGGGACCCTCGAGTGGATGCCGGGTGTAGATGGGGGCCACGAAGTCGAAGGCCTGCTGCCGCACCGGCGTGAGCAGTGCGCCGATCCACTCGGGCGTGACGGTGGTCACGTCCGGATCCAGCACCGCCACCGCGCGCGCCTGGAGCAGGTCGGCGGCGGCGAAAATCTGCCGCAGCGCGCTGCCCTTGCCCGGCACGCCGTGGTACGGCGTGCTGATGCGGTGGGTCGTCCGCAGGCCGTGCGTCACGGTCAGCGTGTCGGTGTCGTCGAGGGAGAGGTCGCGCACGATCGATCGCGTCTCGTCCTTCGACCCGCCATCGGAGTTGATCAGCACCGTCCGGTCGCGCGGGAAGTACGTGGCGAACCCTCGATGCACGACCTTGATGATCTCGGCAATGGTGGCGGCGTTGTCGAGCGTCGGGATCCCGACCAGGACGTCCACCTGGCCGACGGCCATCAACTGCTGCACGAACTCGTCTGGAAGCAGGCTCGCCTCAGCCACGGATGCCTCCTCGTCGGTGCCGGGCGCGGGTATCGCGTGGCATGGGCTACAACCGCCGCAGCTTGAACCAGTAGAAGTCGTACGGGTTCAGCGTGAGCACGTACGGCGCGGCGCCGATCCGCGGGAACACGCTCTTGCCGAACATCTCGATCGGCAGCGCTCCGGCGAGTTCCCGCAGGTCGAGCTGGACGGCCTGCGCGGTGCTGGCCAGGTTGCAGACGACGAGCACCTGATCGCGGTCGAGCGTGCGCAGGAAGGCGAGCACCCGGTGATTGGCCGGCTTGAGGAACGTCGTGGTGCCGCGGCTGAACACCGGTGAAGACTGGCGTGCCCGAATCAGCCGGCGCGTCCAGTTGAGCAAGGAGTGCTCTACGCGGCGCTGCGACTCGACGTTCACGCCCTGGTAGCCGTACACCGCGTTCGAGATCAGGGGCTGCGCCAGCCGTTCGGGATCGGCGCTCGAAAAGCCCGCGTTCCAGCCGCCGTTCCACTGCATCGGCGTCCGCACGCCGTTGCGATCGCCGAGGTAGATGTTGTCGCCCATGCCGATCTCGTCACCGTAATACACGATGGGGCTGCCGGGCAGCGACATCAACAGGCCGTTCATCAGCTCGATGCGCCGCCGGTCGCCCTCGAGCAGCGGCGCCAGGCGGCGCCGGATGCCCACGTTGATGCGCGCCACCGGGTCGCGGGCGTACTCGTCGTACATGTACTGGCGCTCGACCTCGGTGACCATCTCGAGCGTCAACTCGTCGTGGTTGCGCAGGAAGATGCCCCACTGGCAGTTCTCGGGAATCGCCGGCGTGCGCTCGACGATGTCCACGAGCGGTTTCCGGTCTTCGAGCCCCACGGCCATGAACATCCGCGGCATGAGCGGGAAGTGGAAGGCCATGTGGAACTCGTCGCCCTCGCCGAAGTAGTGGCGGACGTCCTCGGGCCACTGATTGGCCTCGGCCAGCAACACGCGGTCGGTGAAGTGTTCGTCCAGGCGCTGGCGCAGGAACTTGAGCACCGCGTGGGTCTCGGGCAGGTTCTCGCACGAGGTGCCCTCCCGCTCGATCAGGTACGGCACCGCGTCGACACGGAAGCCGTCCACGCCGATCTCCAGCCAGAACTTCATGACATTCCAGAACTCCTCGCGCACGGCCGGATTGTCGAAGTTCAGGTCCGGCTGGTGGCTGAAGAAGCGATGCCAATAGTACTGTTTGGTCTGCGGGTCCCAGGCCCAGTTCGAGCGCTCGGTGTCGGTGAAGATGATCCGCACACCGGCATAGCGGTCGTCCGTGTCGCTCCAGACGTACCAGTCGCGCAGCGGATGGTCACGTGAGCTGCGTGCCTCCTTGAACCACGCGTGCTGATCGGACGTGTGATTCAGCACGAGCTCGGTGATGACACGCAGGCCGCGGGCGTGGGCGGCCTCGAGGAAATCGCGGAAGTCCTGCATCGATCCGTAGCTCGGATGGATGCTGCAGTAGTCCGAGATGTCGTACCCGTCATCGCGGAACGGGGATGGGTACATGGGCAGGATCCACAGGCAGTCGATGCCGAGGTCCCGGACGTAGTCCAGCTTGCCGGTAAGGCCCTTGAAGTCGCCGATGCCGTCGCCGTCACTGTCGCAGAAGGTCTTGACGTGGAGCTGGTAGAAGACCGCATCCTTGTACCAGGCCGCCCCCGTGGCGGCCGCCGTCATCGCGCGCCTCCGGCGGCCTTGGTGCTCTCGGTCACGCGGAACACGGCCACGCCCTGGCCCGGCAGCCGGTAGGTGGCTCGATCCCAGACGACGCGGCGCGACCAGTCGTCGAGCGACGTGTCGAGCAGCCGTTCCCAGTGCTGGCCCGGCTGGTGGCGGGGCAGCGTGAAATCGACCGGCTCATCGTGCGCGCTGATCACGACGAACAACGTGTCGCCGATCACGGGGTGCCCGTGGGCGTCCACTTCGGCGATCTGCGTGCCGACCAGCCGCACGCCCAGACTGCGGGCCTGCGAGGAGCCCCAGAAGGCATCCGACATTTCCTTGCCGCCGGGTTCGAACCAGGTGATGTCCTTGACGTTGCTGCCGCGGATGCCGCGGCCCTGGAAGAACCGCCGCCGCTTGAGGACCGGCTGGTCGCGCCGCAGCGCGATCAGGTAGCGCGTGAACTCGAGCAGGTCGCGCTGCTCCGGCGCGAGGTTCCACTGCATCCAGCTGATGTCGTTGTCCTGGCAGTAGGCGTTGTTGTTGCCGCCCTGCGTGCGGCCCACCTCGTCGCCGGAGAGCAGCATCGGCACGCCCTGCGACAGGAACACCGTGGTGAGGAAGTTGCGCTTCTGGCGCTCGCGCAGCGCCCGGATGGCCGGGTCGTCGGTGGGGCCCTCGACGCCGCAGTTCCAGCTGTTGTTGTGGCTCTCGCCGTCGGCGTTGTCCTCGAGGTTCGCCTCGTTGTGCTTCTCGTTGTAGCTGACCAGATCGTTCAAGGTGAAGCCGTCGTGGCAACACACGAAGTTGACACTGGCATACGGCCGCCGGCCGCTGTGGTCGTAGAGGTCGCTGCTGCCCGCCAGGCGCGTGGCCAGCTCCGACACCATGCCGCCGTCCCCTTTCCAGAACCGGCGGATCGAGTCGCGGTAGCGGCCGTTCCACTCGGCCCAGCCGACCGGGAAGTTGCCGACCTGGTAGCCACCCTCGCCCAGGTCCCACGGCTCGGCGATGAGCTTCGCCTGCGAGATCACCGGATCCTGGTGGATGATGTCGAAGAACGCGCCGAGCCGATCGACGGCGTGCAGCTCCCGCGCGAGCGCACTGGCCAGGTCGAAGCGGAATCCGTCGACGTGCATTTCGACGATCCAGTACCGCAGGCTGTCCATGATGAGCTGCAGGACCCGCGGATGGCGCATGTTGAGCGTGTTGCCGCAGCCCGTGTAGTCCACGTAGTAGCGCGGCGTGTCGGCGGCCAGACGGTAATAGGCCATGTTGTCGATGCCGCGCAGCGAGATCGTCGGGCCGAGATGGTTCCCCTCGGCGGTGTGGTTGTACACCACGTCGAGGATGACCTCGATGCCCGCGCTGTGCAGGTTGCGCACCATCGTCCGGAACTCGCGGACCGAGTCGGCCGGCGAGGGGTGCATGGCGTAGCGGAGGTTCGGCGCGAAGAAGGCCGTGGTGTTGTAGCCCCAGTAGTTGGTGAGGCCCTTCTCGACGAGCCCACGCTCGTAGGCGTGATGGTGGACCGGCATCAGCTCCACGGCCGTGACACCCAGATCGAGCAGGTGCCGGATGACCTCGTCCGAGCCGACGCCCGCGTAGGTGCCTCGCATCGACTCGGGGAGCCCGGGATGGCGCATCGTCATGCCGCGCACGTGCATCTCGTAGATGATCGTCTCGTGCCAGGGCGTGCGGGGGGCGCGGTCGTTGCCCCACGTGAAGGCCGCGTCGATGACGGCGCTCAGCGAGCACGAGCGCGCGTTGTTGCGGTCGTCGAAGGACAGGTCGGCCCGTTCGTCGCCGACGCGGTAACCGTACATCTCGTCGCTCCAGCGGAGCGTCCGGCCGATGGCCTTGGTGTAGGGCTCGAGCAGCACCTTGTTGGGGTTGAAGCGCAGGCCGCGCTCCGGATCGTACGGCCCGTAGACGCGGAACCCGTAGAGCTGCCCGGGCAGGATTCCGGGGAGGTAGCCGTGCCAGACGAAGTCGGTCTGCTCAGGCAACGACACCCGCGCCGACTCGCGTGGCGCCTCGTCCGAGTCGAAGAGGCAGAGTTCGACCCGGGTGGCGTTCTCGGAAAACACGGCGAAGTTCACGCCGGATCCATCCCAGGTGGCGCCCAGGGGGTACGGCGTCCCGGGACGGACTCTCATACCCGCGTCTCCGCACCCGCGCGCCGGATGACGCGGAGCACGTGCGCCGGCTCGCCGCCGACGGGATCGAGGTGAACGTAGTTACGATCGCCCCAGGTATAGCGGGCGCCGGTGAGGATGTCCTCCACCTCGTACGGCGCGCCGGGCTGCACGCCGATGGCCTCCGGCGGCACGGCGATCGTGGAAGCGTGCGCCGCGAACGGATCCAGGTTCACGACCACGATGACGGCATTGCGGCCGTCGGGCGTGGCCTTCGCGTACGCGATCACCTCGTCGTGATCCACCTCGAGGAAGGTGAGGTTCTCGAGGTGCTGCAGTGCGGGGTTGTCGCGCCGGGCGCGGTTGATGCGCACGAGGTAGTCGTTGAGGTTGCCGGGCGCGTCCCATTGGCGCGGCTTGACCTCGTATTTCTCCGAGTGCAGGTACTCTTCGCGGCCCGGAATCGGCTCGTTCTCGCACAGCTCGAAACCACTGTAGATGCCGTACGTGGGCGAGAGCGTGGCGGCCAGCACGAGCCGCATCTTGAAGGCGGGGCGTCCGCCGCGCTGCAGGATGGGCGGCAGGATGTCGGGTGTGTTGGCGAAGAAGTTGGGCCGGAAGTACGACGCCGACGCCGGATCGCTGAGCTCGATGAGGTACTCGGTGAGTTCGGCCTTCGTGTTGCGCCACGTGAAGTAGGTGTACGACTGCGTGAAGCCGCGCTTGGCCAGGGCCTGCATCATCGGCGGGCGGGTGAACGCCTCGGCCAGGAAGAGCACGTCGGGCGACTTCTGGTGGACCGACTCGATGAGCCACGTCCAGAATCCAAGCGGTTTGGTGTGCGGGTTGTCCACGCGGAAGATCTTCACGCCGTGCGCCACCCAGAACTCAACCACGTCCCGCAGCGCGTCCCACAGCCCCCGCCAGTCGGGCGTGTCGAAGTTGACGGGGTAGATGTCCTCGTACTTCTTCGGCGGGTTCTCGGCATACCGGATGGTGCCGTCGGCGCGCTGGTAGAACCACTCGGGATGCTCCTTGACCCACGGATGGTCGGGGGAGCACTGGATGGCCAGGTCGAGGGCGATTTCCATCCCCAGTCCGTGCGCCGCGGCCACGAAGTGATCGAAGTCGTCGAGGGTGCCGAGCGCGGGCTCGACGGCCTTGTGCCCCCCGGCGGGGCTGCCGATGGCCCACGGGCTGCCCGGATCGTTCGGCCCCGCGCCCACCTGGTTGTTCGGGCCCTTGCGGTTCGTGGTGCCGATGGGGTGAATGGGGGCGAGGTAGACCACGTCGAAGCCCAGGCGGCTCAGCTCGGGCAGCCGGCGCTCCGCGTCTCGAAAAGTGCCGGGCAGACTCGCGTCGCTGGTTTGCGAGCGGACGAAGAGTTCGTACCAGGCGCCGGTGCGCGCGCGGGGCCGATCGGCCATGATCGCCAGTTCGGTCGGACACACCGCTTCGTCGGC
Source organism: Acidobacteriota bacterium (assembly GCA_020851835.1). GTDB lineage: Bacteria > Acidobacteriota > Vicinamibacteria > Vicinamibacterales > UBA2999 > VFZN01. Next base: position 3,362 of record JADZBZ010000101.1, on the reverse strand, counting down.
CCGCGGGCCGAGCCGGGCCATCAGCTCGAGCGCGCGAGGCGACGACGCCACCTCGAGCAGCCGCTCGGGCTGCGACTCGGTCTTCACCATTTCGCCCAGCAGCGCCTGGGCCTCGTCGTGCTCCGGGCCCGAGTGGGTGCGCGAGACGCGCTCGACCATGGTGAGCCCCTCGTGAATCTCGCTGGCGACATCGGGCTGCCTGGCCTGCACGCGTTTGGTGAGCTCGACCACCCAGGACGCATAGTGATCGGTCCAGGCGGCAACGGTGAAGCGGTGGCGTCCGACGGCTTTGAGCGGCAACTCGGCCTGCCAGCGGTCGAGTCCCGGCTCCACGAGGGCCATCGGGACCTCGCGTGGTTGGGGGTCGTCGGGTCCGCGCCACCGGACGACGGCCTGCATCCGGTCGTGGCCGTGCCGGAAGATGGTCGCCTCGACGACACACGGGTCGCCCACGACCATCTTGACCGGGTGGCGCCCGCCGTCAATCGACGGCCGGACGTTCTCGATCGCAATCTGTTCGTAGGCTGGCATGGGTGCCTCCAGATAACCGCCGCCTCGGCCCTTCGTGGCCAGACCCGCGTTCGCGCGGCGCGCGGGCGGCGGGAACCCGGCGTCACGGACACGTCGCCGCAGACGGGCCGACGACATGGTGACTGCTTCAACTGGCAGCGGACGCCGGCGGGCGTCCGAATCTGCGGTCACTATAGCGGGGATGCGCCGGAGTTTGCATCTTGCAAATGAAGCGCTGGAACTGATATGAGCACAAAACATCGCCCCCAGGTCGAGTCATCCCGTCCCGATAGTACCAGCCAACGGGCCGTCTCCCCGGATCCCCGGTGCGCCTCACCTCTGATAGGATTTGCGCACCTCGTCCTGCCGCTGGTGGACCTGATGTTCAACACGTGCAACCCGACCGGGACAATCAAGGCTGGCCTCGCCGCGCGCGGTGTGGACGCCGGTATCCCGCGGCGACCTGGCAGCGCCGTCTCGGCGGCGGCCTCGAGGATTGGGTCGTCCGACGGTCCCCCTCGCCGGAATAAGTACAGGGTGACGTATCCTAACTCGTCGTGACAGCGCGCGAGAGCCCAGTTGTCAATCGCAGGCGTGCAAACCTGCTGCGTCGCACTTGAGCAAGAGAGGTGGAGCGATGAGGGCTTGGTCAATCGGAATTCTTGCTGCAGGGGTGCTGGTGTACGGCGTGCTGGCCGCGCAGGGGCCCGGCCCGGCGTCTTCCTCGCCAGGCGCCGCGACGCCCGCGTCTGCACAACGGGCGGGTGCCGACACAGCCGGGAATGTGACACAGGCCCGGGTATTGGCCGAGGCCGGCAGCGGGAACAACTGGCTGGTGAACGGCGGCAACTTCGAGTCCCAGCACTTCAGTCCGCTGAAGAGCATTACCGACCAGAACATCGGAGGTCTGGGGTTGGCGTGGGCGCTCGACGTGCCCAGTCGGGTGGGTCTGACGGAGGAGCCGATTGTCGTCGACGGCGTGATCTATATGGGAGCTCCGTTGAACCGGGTGTATGCCATTGATGGCGAGACGGGCAAGGTCCGCTGGGCGTTCGATCCTCACATCCGGATCGACGGCCCCTGGCGCAACTCCTATGAAGGGCGCAAGAATCGCGGCGTCGCGGTGTGGCATGGCAAGGTGTATATCGGGACCGGCGACTGTCGCATGGTGGCGATCGATGCGGCGTCTGGGAAGGCGGTGTGGGACACCCCGGTGTGCGACGCCGACCAGACCGGGATCACCGAAGCGCCGCGTGTCGGCGATGGCAAGGTGTTCACTGGCTGGGCGGGCCAGGAGTACGCCGTACGAGGAGGAGTGGTCGCGCTCGACGCCGAGACGGGCAAGAAGGCCTGGACCTTCTGGACTTCGCCGGGTGATCCGTCGAAGCCGTACGAGTCGGAAACGATGGAAGCAGCCGCCAAGACCTCGAATGGCGAATCGTGGAAGCTCGGTGGTGCCAACGTGTGGACCATGATGACCTACGATCCGGTCACGAACCTGCTGCTCCTCGGGACGTCGAAGGCCGGAGCGGCTGCGGGTGACTTGAAGGGAACGGAATCGAGCGGCAGCCGGTTGTTCGCAGGCTCCATCGTCGCGGTGAATGCCTCAACGGGCGCGTACGCGTGGCACTATCAAACCGACGCGAATGGCTCCCAGGAGCAGTTTCACATTCTCGTGGCCAACATCGTCGTGAACGGCACAGAGCGGCGGGTGGTCATGACCGTGCCGAGAAACGGGGTGTTCCATACGCTCGACGCTCGAACCGGCAAGGTGGTTCTGCCACCGCGAGGCATCAATGGGATGGTGGTACCGGCCCTGGAGCAGATTGACTTGAGCGCTGTCACATCCGCTTCGCGAGGTGTTGCCGAGGCCAAGCAAGCCAGCGCTCTTTCAGAAGAGGGTTCAGAAGGGGTCTTCACGGGGATGGGGCATGCGTGGTTCCCCATGAGCTACAACGCGCAGACGGGCTTGGTGTACATCCCGTCCTACGAGATCTTCCCAAGCGGGGTTCGAGGAAGTACCGGGCAACCCATTGACCCCCTCGCGCATGGCAAGCTCGTCGCGTACGACCCGGTCAAGCAAGCGCCCCGCTGGATGGTAACGCTCCCGCTCTCGGTCAATGGCGGGGTATTGGGTACTGCAGGCAACCTTGTGTTCCAGGGGGACGCGGCCGGGGAGTTCTCGGGTTACGCCGCCGACACCGGCAAGAAGGTGTGGTTCGTCAAGACTGGATCCGCGATTCAATCGGTGCCGGTGACGTATGTCGTGAATGGCGAGCAGTATGTGCTGATGCCCATCGGGATGGGGGGGGGATTCCGGTTGTTCGGACGAGCGAGCGAGATGGCAACCCTGGAATCGAAGCGCGGGCCGGCGCGCCTGCTGGCGTTCAAGCTTGGCGCCAAGGCGTCGATGCCGCCGATTGATGCCTACATTCCCAACGTGCCGAAGCCACCTGAGCAGACCGCCAGCCCGGAAAGAGTCCAGGAGGGCGCGCGTGTCTACACCAAATTCTTCTGTAACAAATGTCATTCCCCTCAAGCGGATGGGAGCGGCGCGTGGGCGCTCGGAGGCGACATTCCCGATCTCCGTTACATGCCGCTCAGTGCTCATCAACGCTTCTACTCGATTGTCTTAGAGGGCACCAACGCGGAGAACGGGATGCCGAATTTCGGCAAGCCTCCCGGTTGGCCGTTGGTCGAGACCGCCATGACGCGGGAAGAGGCGGAAGCGCTGCACGCCTACATCATCGATTTGGCGTGGAAGGCGTACAAGGACGGCCCGCGGGGCTTGAAGTGAGGCCGACTGAGCGTCCCCAGGTCGGTCCCACGCAGGAGCTTGAGGACCACCGACC
>JADZBZ010000100.1 GCA_020851835.1 Acidobacteriota bacterium | reverse complement strand
CGAGAACGAGGCTCGTGAAACCGACCTTGATGGCTTTGTGCTTCATGGATTGGGACCTGACGGCTCCTCAACCCTCAGGATAACGCATCAGCAGGTCGCAAACCAGCGCGACCGGGAGCCCGACGACATTCGTGTACGAGCCCTCGAGCCGCGTCACGAAGCGGGATATCCAGCTCTGCAGGGCGTAGGCGCCGGCCTTGTCGCGCCACTCGTCAGTGGCCAGATACCTCTCGATGTCTTCCGAGTCTTCCGACGTCAGTTCCTGGAACCACACCGTGCTGGCCGACACGGCCGTAACGGGGTCGGAGGGGCCGACCAGGGCCACTCCCGTCAACACCTCGTGAGCCCGGCCGCTCAGTTCGGCCAGCATCCGCCGGGCCTCGACCGCATCCGCCGCCTTGCCCAGCATGCACCCCGCCACCACGACAGTCGTATCGGCGCCCAGCACCAGGCGCCCGGGATGCGTCCGCGCCACGGCGCCCGCCTTGTCGAGCGCGAGCCGTACGACATAGGCGGCCGGCGTTTCGTCGTCGCGCGGCGTTTCGTCCACCCTAGCCGGCTGGACTTCGAAGCGGATGCCCGCCGCCGAAAGCAACTGCGCCCGCCGCGGGGAGGCGGAGGCCAGCAGGATTGGCGGGCGGGCGCTCGGGGGGGTGGACGAATCCATGTTCCACGGATCGCGCGATCGGCAGTCGCTCGATGACGGGGAGCAGTGTATCCTCGAACCATGACCCCGGCGCACCGCATCGTCTCGAGCGTGCTGGTGCAAATCATCCGTCCCGCCCCGCTCTGCCCCGAGAAAGTGGCGTTTGCCTGGCGCGTCTCGGTGGGGCCGGCCATCGGCCGCGCCACGCGCGCGCGCATCGACGAGCGCGGGGCGCTCATCGTCACGGCCGACAGCGCCCAGTGGCGGCGCGAGGTGGAGCGGTCGCTCGGGCTCATTCGTTCGCGGCTCGAGGCACTCCTCGGGCCCGACGCCTTCATCAACGTGGAGATCATCTGTCATGGCTGAAGCGGTCATCGTCAGCGCCGTCCGGCTGCCGACCGGCAAGTTCCTCGGCACGCTCAAGGACATCCCCGCCCCCGCCCTGGGGGCCATGGTCGTGCGCGAGGCGGTCACCCGTGCCGGCATCGACCCGGCCACGGTCGACGAGTGCATCATGGGCCATGTCGTCTCGGCGGGCGCCGGGCAGGCACCGGCGCGGCAGGCCGCACTCAAGGGCGGGCTCGCCGACCACGTCGCGGCGCTCACCATCAACAAGGTGTGCGGTTCGGGCCTCAAGGCCGTGATGCTGGCGCAGCAGGGCATCCAGACCGGCGATATCGAGATTGCCGTGGCCGGCGGCATGGAGTCGATGAGCAGCGCCCCCTACCTGCTGCCGCGCGTACGCGAGGGCCTGCGCATGGGACACGGCCAGGTGCTCGATTCGATGATCCTCGACGGACTGTGGTGCCCGTTCGAGAACTGGCACATGGGAAACGCCGGCGAGACCGTGGCCGACGCCTTCAAAGTGACCCGCGACGAACAGGACCGCTACTCGGTCGAAAGCCACCACAAGGCCGCCGCGGCGCAGGCGTCAGGCGCCTTTGCGGCTGAGATTCTCCCCGTGCCCATCCCGCAGCGGAAGGGCGACCCCGTGATGTTCGACCGCGACGAATCGGTGCGCGCCGATACCACGCCCGAGGCGCTCAGGGCGCTCAAGCCGGCCTTCAAGAAGGACGGCACCGTCACGGCCGGCAACGCGCCTCCGGTCAACGACGGCGCCGCGGCCCTGGTGGTGATGAGCGCCGAGCGGGCCAGGGCCCTGGGCGTCGCGCCCATGGCGCGCATCGTCGCGCAGGCGACGTCGGGGCTGGCGCCGAAGATGCTGCTGATGACGCCGGTCGAAGCCACGCGCAAGGTACTGAAGAAGGCCGGCTGGACCATCGGCGACGTGGACCTGCTGGAACTGAACGAAGCCTTCGCCGTGCAGGCCGTGGCCGTGATGCGCGAGCTTGGTCTGGACCCGGCGCGGGTGAACGTCAATGGAGGCGCCGTGGCGCTCGGTCACCCCATCGGCGCCTCCGGCGCGCGCATTCTCACCACGCTGCTCCATGCACTGAAGGCGCGCGGAGGCAAGAAGGGCATTGCGACGCTCTGTCTCGGGGGCGGTAACGGGGTGGCGCTCGCCGTCGAGATGGCGTGAACGGCCGACTATCGATCGCTCGATGGACGCCGGCGCAGCGCCCACGCTGCGCCAGCCACGGGCGCAAGCATCACCACCTCCTTCGCCACGGCCCAGAGGTTGTGCGACCAGAAATCCGGCCGGTAGGTGCGCCGGGAGATGGCATCGAAGAGGAAGGCGTTGGCGAAGTAGAAGTCCGATGACAGCGGCCATAGCGCCATCACGCCCAGCGGGGGCGTCGTGTCCGACCCGAGCCAGTCGAACAGCACGTGCGACGACCAGGCCAGCGCCACGGCGAGGGCCAGCCCGGGACCGCGGCCGCGCGTCCAGGCGAGCACCGCCAGCCCGGCAAGGAGGGCCGCCCCGAGGCTATGGGTTTCCATGTTGTGGCGACCCCACAGGAAGTCGATGTCCGGAGCGACCGCGGCGATGACGGGCAGGGCAAGCGCCCACGGCCGTACGGCGCCAGGCTCCCGGTCCCCGACGGCCAACCCGACAATCAGTCCTCCGAGGGCGTGTCCGACCGGGCTGGGCATTCCTCCACCGTACGCAGAGAACGCGCGGCGGGTCAAACCCCGACCGTGTAGAAGCTGCGATGGGTCGAGGAATGGCGAAAGTGACCCGTAGCCGCAACCTGTTGATACCGAACCATTAGGGCGTGCCACCTATAGGTATTTTCGCTTGACTTTCGCTTGGCGCGTTTCTAGGATCACTTCTGGCCCGAAAGGAACCCAGCAGACATGCCCATCGACGAACGACAGGAACGCCTCAAAGCCCTCGACGTGGCCGTTGGCCAGATTGAAAAGCAGTTCGGCAAAGGCGCCATCATGCGCCTCGGGCAGCGCAACAGCATCTCGCCCGTGGCGTCGATTTCGACCGGCGCCATCAGCATCGACTATGCACTCGGCATTGGCGGCGTTCCCCGCGGCCGGGTCGTCGAGATTTTCGGGCCCGAGGCGTCGGGCAAGACGACGCTCGCCCTGCAGGTGATTGCCGAGGCGCAGAAAGCCGGCGGGCTGGCGGCGTTTGTGGATGCCGAGCACGCGCTCGATGCCGCGTATGCGAAGAAACTGGGCGTCGATATCGACAACCTGCTGGTCTCGCAGCCCGACAACGGCGAGCAGGCCCTGGAGATCGTCGAGGTCCTCATTCGCTCGGGCAGTGTGGACGTGGTGGTCGTCGACTCGGTTGCCGCTCTCGTCCCGCGCGCGGAGATCGAAGGCGAGATGGGCGAAGCGCAGATGGGCCTGCAGGCGCGGCTCATGTCGCAGGCGCTGCGCAAGCTCACCGGCGCCATCTCGAAGTCGAAGACGGTGCTGGTCTTCATCAACCAGCTCCGCGAGAAGATCGGCGTGATGTTCGGCAACCCGGAAACCACCACCGGCGGTCGCGCGCTCAAGTTCTACGCCTCGGTGCGCATCGACATCCGCCGCATTGGTGCCATCAAGGACGGCGACACCGTGGTTGGCGGCCGCACCCGTGTCAAGATCGTCAAGAACAAGATGGCCCCGCCCTTTCGCGAAGCCGAGTTCGACATCGTCTACGGCGAGGGTATTTCTCGGGAGGGCGATTTGCTGGACCTTGCCGTCGACAAGAAGATTGTCGAGAAGAGCGGCGCCTGGTTCGCCTACGGCGGCGAGCGCCTGGGCCAGGGCAGGGAGAACGTGAAGGCGTTTCTCAAGGAACATCCCGACATCCGTAACGCCATTGAAGAGCGGGTGCGGCGCGAGCTGGGCATGACGCGCGAAGCCGAGCCCGCCGCGGTGTAGCCCTTCCGCCCGAGTACGGAGCGCCGGGGCATGGAGCGCCGGGGTATGGAGCGCCGGGGTATGGAGCGCCGGGGCTTCAGCCCCGGCGTCATTCAGAGTACGGAGCGCCGGGGCTTCAGCCCCGGCGTCATCGTTCCGATGGACACCACCCTCTTCACCCTCATCAACCAGGCTCACACGCCGCGGCTCGACGACGTGATGCTGCTGGCCAGCGCCATCGGCCGCGTCTCGTTCGTGTGGCTGGCGGTGGCGCTCATCGCGGCGGTCTTTCCCAAGCGCCGCATGGCCGCCTGGCGCGTGGGGCTCGCCGTGGGCCTGTCGTATCTCGTCGTGGACGGCATCATCAAGCCGGTGGCCGACCGCGACCGCCCGTTCCAGGTGATGGCCGACGTGCGGCTCATCGATCAGCGGCCGCTCAGCGGGTCGTTCCCATCGGGGCACGCCGCCTCGGCAATGGCGGGCGCGCTCGCTGTCGGACGTCTCTTCCCCGCCGGGCGCATCGTCTGGTGGACGCTGGCCGCGGCCATCGCCGTGTCGCGCGTCTACGTGGGTGTGCACTGGCCCTCCGATGTCATCTCGGGGGCGCTCATCGGACTGGCCGTGGGCTGGTTCGTGCTGGGCGGCCGCGCCGTCCCGCCCTCCGGCTATGCTGAGTCGGATGGCAGAACCGCCGGCCAACCGGACTCGCCAACCTGACCCGCCGGCGGCACGCCGGTCCTTACCCCCAGCCGGCGGCGACCAGCTGAACGCCGCCATTGCCGGCAAGCTCGATGAAGTCGCGGCCCTGCTCGACGAGCAGGGTGCCAATCCGTTCCGCGTGCGCGCCTATCGTCGCGGCGCCAACGCCCTCCGGCGCCTTGGCGAACCCGCCTCGCACATCCTCGATGCGGAGGGTCTCGACGGGTTGGAGCGCCTGCCCGGCATTGGCATCACTCTCGCCCGCACGATCCGCGACATCGTGCGGTTCGGCTATTCCCCGATGCTGGCGCGCATGCGGGGCGACCTCGATCCGCTGCGCCTGCTCGGCACCGTTCCCGGCATCGGCAAGCGGCTGGCTGGCCGACTGCACGACGAACTGGGGCTCGACACGCTCGAAGACCTCGAGGCGGCGGCCGGCGACGGCCGCCTCGAAACGCTGGCGGGCTTCGGACCGAAGAGACTGGCCGGCATCCGCGCCGTGCTCGCGCAGCGGCTGGGTCGCGTGCGGCGACCTCGGTCGGAAGAGCGCCCACCCAGTGTGGCGGAACTGCTCGACGTAGACCGCGAGTACCGCGAAAAGGCCGCGGCCGATCGGCTGCCGCGCATTGCGCCCAAACGATTCAACCCCGACGGCCAGCGCTGGTTGCCGGTGCTGCACACGGCGCGTGGCGCGCGGCACTACACGGCGCTCTTCTCGAACACCGAGCGCGCGCACCGGCTGGGCACGACGCGGGACTGGGTGGTCATCTACGGGGACGGCGACCGAACCGGTGGGCAATGGACCGTCGTGACGGCGCCTGTCGGCCCACAGGCCGGACGCCGCGTGGTGCGCGGACGGGAGGCGGAGTGTGAGCGGTTGTACGGCCGGTGACCCGGTGGATTCGCGAAACCTGTCCCGCAGCGTCGGCCATGGTGAGCCTCAACGCTCACCTCACGCGCATCGAGCGCGCCCAAACGAGCATGCTATACTCATCGGTCTCCACCGACGGCCAGGTAGCTCAGTTGGTAGAGCACGTGACTGAAAATCACGGTGTCGGCGGTTCGATTCCGCCCCTGGCCACCACGCTAATTCACATATACAGAAGCGCTGGCCGTTGCCGAGCGAGATCTGCCCGGTGATCGGGTCGTAGACGTCCACTCCGTTCAGATGGACACGGAGGTTTCCCTCCTTGTCGGCGGTTCAGCGGGACAGGTCCGAGTTTTGCCAGGACAAGGCGATCTTGAGGGCGCCTCACCCTTGAGCGGGGCCGGGGGTTGTCAGCGTCGATCCCTTCTTCGCAAAGATCATCGCGAGCAGTTTGGCGGGCTGCGTCTGGCTGGCATTCTTCGAGACCTCATGCGTCGCGCCGGGGTGCTCGTAAAACATCTGGCCGACGTTGTACGTTTTCTCCTCGCCTTGCCCCGAGATCTTGGCGATGACGGCGCCCTCGAGGACGTACGCGAGCACGAAGCCCGCATGATGATGCGCGGCACCGACGCGTCCCGGCGGATAGTCGACATGGCTGACCGTCACCGCCCAGCCGTCCATCGTCACATTCGGAAGGTCGTG
>JADZBZ010000099.1 GCA_020851835.1 Acidobacteriota bacterium | reverse complement strand
TCATCGGGCGCCCCGCTCTAGACGAGGAAGCCATCCGTCACGTCGAGGATCAGCACCCCGACATCGAGTTCGACTGGCCGGCCATTCTCGCGCTGCGCGAAGCGATGCCGCCCGAAGAGGAAGACCAGACGTCGGCGCGCCCGGCCAGGCGCACGCGCCCGGCGCGCCGCGATGCGGCGCCTCGGCCGCGCGCCACCCCGGCCCTTCGTCCCGCGGAGGGCCCGCCCGCGCAGGTCGTAGACGAGGCCGTGCCGCCGGACGAAGTGGCCGAGGCGGACGAGATTCCGACGACACACGGACTGCTCGAAGAGCTGGTGGGCCGTGAAATCGCCACGCGGCTCCGCGCGCGGCATGCCGAGGTGATGGCGCGTATTCGCGAGCGCGGCTTCGACGACGCGACGCAGGCGCTCTGGGCGTCCCGTGCCGAAACGCTCGACCCCGACACGTGGCTCACGCCCGACGCCGTGCTGAGCGGCGTGGGCGACGCCGATCAGCGGTTCGAAGCGCTGCGCACGGCGCTGCTGGCCAGCGGCGGCGCCTAGACAACTGGCCCGCTCGTCGGCTCCGCGCTATACTCGGCCGGCGCGTTCCCCACGCGCCAGGAGAAAGCGAGAACACCCATGCATCGAATGTTCGTGGCGGGCGTGTGTGCGGTTGTATGCCTGCTCGGCCTGCCCGCCAGGGTAGACGGGCAGTTGCGCACCCAGCTCGTGGCGGAGGGGCTGTCGTCGCCGGTGGCGATGGTGCCCGATCCCACCTCGCCCACGCGCTTCTTCATCGTGGAGCAGGGCGGCCTGATTCGCGTGCTCGACAACGGTACTTTGCTGGACGCGCCGCTGCTGGACCTGCGGCCGCCGGTCATCCACGGCGGCACCGGAGAGGAGGGCCTGCTCGGCATGGCCTTCGCGCCCGATGCTGCCACCTCGGGCCGCTTTTTCGTGAATTTCACAAGTCCGGACAGACACATCGTGGTTGCGCGTTTCCGGCGTGTGCCGGCCACCGCGCTGACCGTCGATCCGGCGACGCGCTTCGATCTGGTGTGGCCGGGCGGCACGCCCTATATTCCGCATCCCACGTTCAGCAGCCACCGCGGTGGCAATCTGGTGTTCGGCCCGGACGGGTACCTCTACATCGGAACCGGCGACGGTGGCGGCAGTAACGATGACAACGGTCCCTCGTGGCCCGTCAACGGCAACGCCCAGCGCGCCGACAAGTTGCTCGGCAAGATGCTGCGCATCGACGTCAACGTGGCCGACGACCATCCAACCGGCTACGTCGTGCCGTCCAGCAACCCGTTCGTGGACGGCCAGCCCATCGCGGCCCTTGAAGAAATCTGGGACTTCGGCCTGCGCAACCCGTGGCGGTACTCGTTCGACGATGTCGGCCCCGGCGCGACCGGTGCGCTCATCATCGGCGACGTGGGCCAGGGCTCACGCGAAGAGGTGAACTACGAACCCTTCGGCGGCGGCGGCCGCAACTACGGCTGGCGCATCCGCGAAGGGACCATTCCCACTCCTGGCGTGGGCGCCACGACGCCGGCCTTCATGCCGCTCACCGGACCCTTGTTCGACTACGAGCGCTCGATTGGCCACTCGGTCACCGGCGGGTACGTCTACCGGGGGTCGGCGCTCCCAGAGGTCTATCGTGGACGCTACTTCGTCGCCGACTTCGTGACCTCGCGCGTCGGATCGGTCGGACTGTCGATCGACCCGATGACGGGTGAGGCCACGGTCGCCGACATCGTGGACCACACGGTTGAACTGGCGGGGGCGAGCACGCTGGGCGGCGTCTCCGCCTTCGCGCGCGACCTTCAGGGCGAGCTGTACCTGTTGACCTTTGCTGGACGCGTGCTGAAGATCGTGCCCGACTCGCTGGTCGGCACGCCGACCGGTCTGGGCGGATTCGTCACCGGACGCAGTGTCGCGCTGCAGTGGTCGCCGCCGCCCAGCGGCGCGACGCCGTCGGGCTACCGGCTCGAAGCCGGCTCGGCGCCGGGGCTGGCCGACCTCGCCGTGTTCGCGACGGGCCCGTTCCCGGGCGTGACCGTCGCCGACGTGGCCGACGGCCCCTACTTCGTCCGCGTTCGGGCCGAGCGCGACGGTGGCACCGGCGCGCCGTCCAACGAGCTGCGTGTCGTGGTGGCGGTCGGGTGCACGGCCCCACCCGCGGCACCCTCCAATCTGACCCACACCGTGGGCGGCAGCGCCGTGTTCCTGTCGTGGACGCCTTCGCCCACCGCCTCGGGATATGTCGTGGAGGCGGGCACTGAAACGGGATGGCGGAACCTGGCGATCCTGCCGGTGGGCGCGTCGACGACCCTGCTCGTCGATGCGCCGGGTGGCTTCTACTTCGTGCGCGTGCGCGGGCAGAACCCCTGCGGGGAGAGCGACCCGTCCAACGAGGTCCTCGTCAACGTTCCGTAGCCGGCGCCGCCTCGTCTCGCAGACGGATCTCCTGCTCGATCGCCTGGCGGGCAATCCGCGTGATGACGAGGGTGACCACGACCGTGGACGCGAAGCCGAGAGCGATGAGCGCGTAGTTCCAGGCGCCCTTCGGTGGTGCGGCGCCGGCGGCCAGACTGGCCAGGTCGCCGGCAATCTTTCCGGCGTAGACATACGCCGCCACCACGGGAAGCATGCCGATGCTGGCGGCCACGTAATCGAGCAGGCGGATGCGGCTGAGGCCCAACGCGTAGCTGAGCAGCACGTAGGGCACGGCGGGTGACATGCGCAGCAGCGCCACGATTTTGAACCCGTGGCGCTCCACTGCCCGATCGATCAACAGCAGCCGCGGCTCGCGCCTCAGCAACTGCTCGACGAACTGCCGCGCGACGTAGCGGCCCGACAGGAAGGCGAGCGTGGCCCCGATGGTGGCGCCGACCATCACGTAGAGCACGCCCTTGACGAACCCGAAGATGGCACCCGCCGCGAGCGTCAGCAGAAAGGCCGGCGCCAGGATGACGGGGGCGATGCTGTAGCCGGCGATGAACACCAGCGGTCCCCAGGGTCCGAGCGATGCCACCCACGCCGTGAAGCGGGGCAGTTGCGCGGCCACCTCGCGTCCGACGATGGCCAGCGCGGCGAGGCCGAGGATGGCCGCGATGGCCTTGATGGCGGTCTTCATCGTGGAGCGACAGTCGAGTGCGTCACTCGTCGCGCAGGAATCGACCCTCGATGGCGTCGATCTTCGCGAGGCGGCGCAAATACCGTTCCTCGCTCTTGAAGGTAGCGCCGAGAAATGCATCGCTGAGCACGCGGGCGAGGGCGGGACCGATGACGCGCGCCCCCAGGCAGAGGACGTTGAGGTCGTCGTGTTCGACCGCCTGCCTGGCCGAATAGGTGTCGTGGCAGACGGCGGCACGGATCCCCGGAAACTTCGAGGCGGCCACCGAGACGCCCGCGCCGCTGCCACAGATGAGCAACCCACGGTCGGCTTGGCCGTTCCTGACGGCCGTGGCCACCGCCTCGGCGGTATCGGGGTAGTCGACCGGCGCGGTGGAATGCGTCCCCAGGTCGATGACCTCATGGCCCTGCTGGGCGAGGTAACCGGCCAGGTCACGCTTGAGTTCGAAACCGGCGTGGTCCGATCCGACAGCGACGCGCATGCCTTCTATCCTACCCGGGCCGGGCGGTCATCAGCCGACGCCGGCCCCCAAACGGCTTATAATTCCAACATGGTGAACCACGGCCTTCGTCTCGGTGTCGCGGCGGCGCTGGTGCTCTCCGTATCCGCGCTTGGCGCGCAGACGCCGGCCCCTGCGGCGCCGGCCGCTCAGGAGGGCCAGCCGACGTTCCGCGTCAACATCGACCTGGTGACGATGGATGCGATCGTCCGCAACGGCCAGGACCAGTTCGTCGCCGACCTGACGAAAGACGACTTTGAGATTCTGGAGGACGGCGTGCCGCAGGCCGTCACGTCGTTCACGCTGGTGCACGGCGGGCGCGTCCACAACCTGCTGGCGCCGCCGCCCCCCCCGACCGAGGAGGGAGTGATCCTGCCGCCGTCGCGGCCGCGCAACGACACCACGGGGCGCATCTTCCTGATCGTCGTGGACGACCTGCACCTCGACTTCGCCAACACCGGCCGCATCCGCACCCTCTTCCAGCGCATGGCCCGGGAACTGATTCACGACGGCGACCTCTTCTCCATCGTCTCCACGGGCCCGTCGTCGCTCGCCATCGACCCCACCTACGACCGGAAGGTCCTCGACGAGGCCATCAAGAAGATCGCAGGCAACGGGCTCAGGCCGTCGGACATCATCCAGGGCGCCGAGAACTCGCAGGGGCCGGCCGAGGTCCGGTACCGAGCCCACGTGGCATTCTCGACGGTCTTCGACATGCTGAAACAACTCGAGAAGATCAACAACCGCCGCAAGGCCGTCGTGTGGGTCAGCAACGGCTACGACTTCAACCCCTTCGCCGAGTCACGACTCGGTACAGACCCGGCGTTCGGCGGACGGTTCGGGCGGACGCGCGAAGAGGGGCAGCAGTTCAACCAGCAGTTCAACCAGGGGCAGCAGTTCGCCGACGCTGACCTGGCCGGTGAACTGGCCGAGGTGACGCGCACGGCCAATCGCGCCAACGCCACGCTCTATACGATCGACCCGCGGGGGTTGGTGGCCGGCGCCGACCTCGACGAGCAACTGGATCCGGTGGAGTACGGCAACTACGTGCGCAAGACCCAGGACAGCCTGCGCGTGCTGGCCGAGGAGACGGGCGGCATCGCCGTCGTCAACCAGAACGACTTCAGCAAGGCCTTGAAGCGGATTGATGCCGAGACGAGTGACTACTACGTGCTCGGGTACTACTCGAGCAACCCCGACCCGCTGAAACGTACGCGCAAGGTCGAGGTGAAGGTCACCAAGCCCGACCTCAATGTGATCTCGCGAACCTCGTATACCCTTCGCCAGCCGGCCCCGGCTTCGCAGCGGTAGTCGCATAGGCCTTGGCCGGCATCATCGCCAGCCTCAGGGCCTGAGGCGCAGCTTCGGCTTGACACGCTCGAAGGCCCTGATGGTTTCCTGTACCGCGCGCGGGGTTCGGCTCATGCGCGGATACACCCAGCCGGTTTCCCTGACCAGCGAGCGTCCCTCGATGCGTGACAGGAACAGGTGTCCGCTCGAGACGTCCCGGGCGGCGGCCTGATAGGGGATGATGCTGATGCCGATCCCCGTACGAACCATCGCCTTGATGATCTCGACGTTCTCGGTCTCCATCACGATGTCGGGTTCGATGCGGGCGGACAGGAAGAACTCGTCGATGGCGCGCCGGGTGTTGGACCCCTGTTCGAAGAGCACGAACGGCTGACGCTGCAGGTCGGCAGCCAGCACCTTCCGCTTGCGCGACAGCGGATGCTTGGCGGCCGTGACGAGCAGGAGTTCTTCCTGCAGCACGGGGACGGTGTCCAGGTCCGGCTGATCGACCGGCAGGGTGAGCAGTGCCAGATCGCCCGTGCCGGAGCGGAGATGCTGGAGACAGCGCTCGGAGCTGCCCGTCATGACCTTGAGATCCACCTCGGGGTGCTGGCGCTTGAGTTCGGTCATCAGCGACGGGAACACGTACAGGCAGACAGTCATCCCTCCCAGGAGGCGGACGGTGCCGCGGAGCGATTCCTGGCTGTCGGCAATGCCGGCGGTGGTATCCCTGAGGTCCTGGAAGACCCGATGGCTGAGCTGCAGGAGGGCCTCGCCGGTGGGCGTGATGCGGATGCGCCGACCGATGCGCAGGAACACCGGCTCCTTCAATTCGTCCTCGAGCAGGAGAATCTGGCGGCTGATGGCCGACTGTGAGACGTGCAGCTTGTGACCGGCCGCCGTGAACGATCCAGTCTCGGCGATGGCGCGAATGATCTCGAGCTGGCGAAGATCCACGGTCGTGTGCGCTCCCTCCGCCCACGAGATTACATCCACCAGATGGATGGCCGTGAGGAATCAACCAGGTGTCGCCGCGGCACCGCGCCGGAGGGAGAAAAGCGGAAGACGAACTCGTAGGGAGGCACGGACGAGGCCAGCCCGGCCCGCGGAGGGGCCGAGGTGACCTCGACTGACTTCGGGCCGCGCGTCAGGACGCGCGCAGCACGCCGGTCGCGACGGTGGCGGCAAAGCGCTCGCGCTCGGGCGTCACCGTATGATTGCGGCGGTGAGCGGGACTGTCGCAGCCCGCGCCCTTCTCTTCCACGTACACCACCTCGCGCATGCTCGCGACGTCTCGGTACTTCCCGACAACGCAACCGCAAGACAGCGTGGCAAACCCCAGCAGCCGGACCACGCTCATAAGCTTCGCTCCCTGCCTGGAGCGCACAGCAAAGATCGTACCGAAATCAAATTTGCAAATCAGTCCCGGTTGTGACGCGAGGGCCCGACGATAGTGTCCCAACGTCAGGCCGGAACTTCAGATTTGTCGTACTGACAGCAGACATCCTGCCAAGCCGATCGCGCGTGCACGTAGTGGCCTGCGCCCGCCGCCTTGGATCGAGGTTCACGGATTTGGATGGCTGCTCACGCGCGGCATCACGCTGGCGAGGCCTTGTCGAAGACGCCATCCCC
>JADZBZ010000098.1 GCA_020851835.1 Acidobacteriota bacterium | reverse complement strand
GCCAGTGCCGAGCTTTGGGCGAACACCAGCAAGCCCCCGACGATCACCATGACCACGATGACCGGCAGCAACCACCACTTCTTCCGTTCCTTCATGAAACCCCAGAGTTCAGCCGGCAAACCCATCGCGTCCTCCTAGTACTGTCGAGTCAGGTTGCCGGCGCGTTTGTTCTCGGGCCGGGGTTTCCAATAGCTGGCCTCATGCGCCATGTGCACCATCGGGTTGCCGCCGAACAGCCGGCGGAGGAACCCAACCGGGGTGAGCACCAGCAGGTACATCACCCCCATCACGATTGGCGTGGTCACCTTCGAAATGAGGTGCGCCAACGCCATCCACCCCCGCTCGACCGGGCCGAGCAGCGTCGGTACGATTAATCCGGCCAGCGCGAGCACGCCGCCCAGACCCCCCAGAACCTCTGTCGTCGTCGGGTGCCCGCGCCACCACGCGATGGCCGCCAGCACCAGGAAGGCGCCGCCCACCGTCAGCCCGAACCGGCGGCCCTGCGCGGCCGTCAATCGAGCTGGAATTCCTGCTGCCATGCCTGGTTCTCCTTCCATTCCGGCTGCGCGCCCTTCTCGAGGATGAACGTGCCCAGCACCAGCACGTCCATGTCGGTGCGCATGAAGCACCGATAGGCGTCTTCGGGCGTGCACACAATAGGCTCGCCGCGAACGTTGAACGACGTGTTGATGAGCACCGCGCATCCGGTCCGTCGTTCGAAGGCCTTGATCAGCTCGTAGTAGCGCCGGTTGCTCTCAGCGGTCACGGTCTGGACGCGCGCCGAGTAGTCGATATGGGTCACGGCCGGGATATCCGAGCGGGGCACGTTCAGCTTGTCGATGCCCCACAGCGTGTGCTGCTCGGCCGTGAGCGGGATGCAGCGCTCCTTCTTCACCGGCGCGACGAGGAGCATGTAGGGGGAGTCGCCGTCGAGCTCGAAGTAGTCGGACACCCGTTCGCGCAGCACCGACGGCGCGAACGGGCGGAACCCCTCGCGGAACTTGATCTTGATGTTCATCTGCGCCTGCATCTTCGGGCTGCGCGGGTCGCCGAGGATGCTGCGTCCACCGAGTGCCCTGGGGCCGAATTCCATTCGGCCGTCGAACCAGCCCACGACCTTCTCGTCCGCGAGGTAGCCGGCGACGCGATCGAGTTGCGATGCCTCGTCCATCGGCTCGTAGATGGCGCCGGCCGCCCGTAAGTACTGCTCGACCTCCTCCGGCGTGAACTGCGGTCCCAGATACGAGCCCTTCATCGAGTCCTTGCCAGGGACCACCACGCGCGGGTGACCGGCATGCCGGTGATGAATGAGTTGGGCCACGCCGAGCGCCCCGCCCGCATCGCCGGCAGCCGGTTGAATCCAGATCTGCCTGAACGGGCCCTCCCGAAGCAGGCGCCCGTTGCCTACGCAGTTGAGCGCCACGCCTCCGGCCAGGCACAGGTTGTCGAGCCCCGTCAGCTTCTGTGCCGTGCGGGCCATCCGCAGCATGACTTCCTCGCACACGACCTGGACAGACCGCGCCAGATCCATCTCGCGCTGCGTGAGCTTCGACTCCGGCTGGCGAGGCGGCCCCCCGAACAACGTGTCGAAGGCCCGGTTCGTCATCGTGAGACCGGTGAGGTAGTTGAAGTACTTCTGATTCAGCCGGAATGAGCCGTCTTCGCGCAGATCCATCAAGTCGCTGTAGATGCGATCGACGTACTTGGGCTCACCGTAGGGCGCCAGGCCCATTACCTTGTACTCGCCGGAGTTCACCTTGAAGCCCGTGTAGTACGTGAACGCCGAGTACAGCAGTCCGAGCGAGTCGGGCCACTGGAGTTCATCGAGGATCTCGATGTCGTTTGCCCGTCCCGCGCCGATCGACGCCGTCGCCCACTCGCCTACCCCGTCCATCGTCAGGATGGCGGCCTGTTCGAATGGCGAAGGGAAGAAGGCGCTGGCGGCGTGTGCCTCGTGATGCTCCGAGTAGAGAACCTGGCCCGCGTATCCGAGTTCGTCTCGCAACTGGCGGTCGATGTACAGCTTGTCCTTGATCCAGAGAGGACCAGCCATCAGGAACGACCGGAACCCGCTGGGCACGACGCCGAGGTAGGTTTCGAGGATGCGCTCGAACTTCAGCAGCGGCTTGTCGTAGAAGCCGACGTAGGCGAGGTCGGAGACCCCGATCCCTGCGTGCTCGAGACAGAACTCGACCGCCCGATGGGGAAACGTCGCGTCGCCCTTCTTGCGGGTGAATCGCTCTTCCTGACCCGCAGCGACAATCTCGCCGTTGCGCAGCAGGGCCGCCGCGCTGTCATGGTAGAACGCCGAGATGCCGAGAACGTACTGGTCGGTCATCGTATCGCCACCGGCCGGGTCACTTGCGCACCATGAATTGATCGATCGTCAGCACATCCAGCCCGGAGCCATAGAACACGCGGACCGCGTCGCGAGGGCTGCAGACAATGGGCTCGTGAAAGCCGTTGAACGAGGTGTTCACCAGGAACGGCAGCCCCGTGGCTTCGCCAAAGGCTTCCAGGACACGCCTGAAGAGCGGGGGGCCGTCCCCGGCCGACACCGCCTGCACGCGAACCGCCGCTTCGGCCGAGGGCAGCACGGGGCGGAACCGGGCTACGTCCCGCGGCCGATAGTCGCATTCCATGAACGGCGACTTGTCCGGGCCCTCGAAGTGCTCCGCCACGGCGTCCTGCAGGCCGCTCAACGCGTACCCGCGCCACGGCTCGCGGCGCTTCAGGAAGTGATTGAGGTTTTCGAGCACGTACGGAGACATGGGACTGGCCAGGATGCACCGCGCCCCGAGTGCACGGGGTCCCCACTCCATCGGGCCGTCGAACCATCCCACGAGGCGCCCCTCGCGAAGAGCCGCGACCGTCTGGGCCACCGCGCCCTCCTCGGACTCCCAGGAATACTGCAGCTTGCAGTTGTCGAGGAGCTCCTTGGTCTCGTTGGCGGAGTAGGCAGGCCCCAGGAATGGCGATACCGCCACCGGACCCGTCCCCACTGCGTACAAGGCCGCCCCCACGGCGAGGCCGCTGTTGCCCGGGTCCACGGGTACGAACACCTGGTCGAAGAGTCCGCACTGCTTGACCAGGGTATTGATGGACGAGTGATAGAAGAGGTTGCCTCCCACGCACAGGTCGCCGATACCCAACCGGTTCCGGACCCGACCGAGAAACTCGATCAGCAACTCGCCCAGCCGCGCCTGCACGGCCGACGCCAGCGCGGCACGCCTGGGGCTCCCTGCGTCGCGGTCCCCCGACAGGCGATCGGCTATGTGCCGCTCGAACCCATCGTCCACGATGAGGCCGTCGGCATCGAGGCCGACCAGTCCGTCGATTTCGGCGTCGCGCGACGCGGGCCGCAGGCGCGCCAGCGCCTCCAGGCGCTGATCGGCCGCGGCAACGCGGAATCCAAACGCCGAGGCGGTGCGCGAATAGACGTCCGCGAAGCCCGGACCCTGCCACGGCCAGTCGATGCTTTCGATCGCCGCACCCACACCCCGCCACACGCTGATGGCGGGCGTCTCGTGATCGCAGACGACGATGGCGGCCGTCGTGAACGGCGAGGTCAGGTACGCCGTGCACGCGTGCGCGAGGTGATGGTCGACGCGTTCCACGGCCTTGCCGGCCCAGCCCGTGGGGTGGCCGTCGACCGACACATATCGGCCGATGTGCTCGCGCGTCCGCCCAAGGCGCTGCAGCAGGAGGTCGATCGCTTCGTCGGGAACGCCGTTGGCGTTGACTCCCGCGCCACGGACGCGCGTGACGCGCTCCTGTGAACACACCCCGACGAGGCGGCCGCCTTCGGCCATTGCCGCGGTGCCGCTGCGAATGCCGCCGCTGATACCGACCGTGATCATGCGTCCCTCACGCCACCACG
>JADZBZ010000097.1 GCA_020851835.1 Acidobacteriota bacterium | reverse complement strand
TATCGTCGAGATCCCTCGCGCCAACCTCGTGGCCGCCGTGGCTCGGATGGCGGAGTCCGGCGAAGGTGAACCGGTGCTTTCGCCTCTCGAGCGCCGCGAGCTGGTGTCCCTGTACGCGGAGGGCGGGACGCTGTGGCTGGACCAGCAGGGCCGTCCCGGCGAACAGGCCCGTGAGGCGCTCGCGCTGCTGGCCGCGGCCCCGGCCCATGGCCTCGATCCCGTCGATTACGACCTCACCGGTCTCGACCAGCTCGCGGGCAGCCTTGCGTCTCCGGCAACGCCGATGTCGGCGCGGACTGGCTTCGAGGTCGCTCTCAGCCTCGCGATGATGCGCTTCTGGCACGATCTGCATCTCGGACGGGTGGATCCGCGTGCGATTGGCTACCGGATTCCTGGTCCTGTCGACGAACACGATTTCCCGGGCATGCTGCGGGCGGCGGCTGCCGACAGCCGCGTGCGCGTCGCCACCACCGAGCTGGTGCCGCCGCTGGTGCTCTATCGTTCGGTGGCCCGCGAGCTGGCGCGGTATCGCGTCCTGGCCGACACTGTGCCGCCGGTCGTGTTCCAGGCGCCGTCTGCGTCCATCAAGCCGGGGGCGGCGTTTCTGCAGGCGCCGGCGCTGCGATCGCGGCTTATCGCCCTCGGGGACCTGCCGGCCGACACCACACCCGTCGAGCCGGCGATCTACGACGGGGCACTGGTCTCGGGCATCCAGCGGTTCCAGCGACGCCACGGTCTCGAACCCGACGGCGCCATCGGGCAGCGCACGGTAGCGGCCCTGAACGTCCCGCTCCAGGCCCGGGTCGGCCAACTCGTGCTCGCACTCGAGCGGCTGCGTTGGCTGCCGCACCTGAGCCCGGGATTCCTGGCGGTGAACATCCCGATGTTCCGACTGTGGGGCTGGGACGTCGTGCCGCTCGACGGCGCCCCGGCGTTCGAGATGGACGTGATCGTCGGGCGCGCGCTCAATACCGAGACGCCGGTGCTGATCGAGCGGATGCGCTATGTGACGTTCCGGCCGTACTGGAACGTGCCGGCGTCGATTACCCGCTCCGAGATCCTGCCGGCGCTGGCGCGCGATCCCGGCTACCTGGCCAGGGAAGACATGGAAATCGTGTCGGGCGAGACCGACGAGGCCACGCCGGTGACGGTGACCGGGGAGAATCTGGAGCGCTTGCGGCTGGGACAGTTGCGCGTGCGGCAGCGCCCGGGCCCCAAGAACTCGCTCGGGCTGGTGAAGTTCTCGTTCCCGAACGACGAGAACATCTACCTGCACGGGACGCCGGCGACCCAGTTGTTCGGTCGCCCTCGCCGCGACTTCAGCCATGGGTGCGTGCGCGTGCAGGATCCGGTGGCGCTGGCTCGGTGGGTGCTGCGCGATCAGCCCGAGTGGACGCGTGAACGCATCCTGGCCGCGATGAGCGGCCCTCGCCCGGTCAGAGTGGACCTGACGCGTCCGATATCCGTCATCCTGTTCTACCTGACGGCCGTTGTCATGCCCGAGGATGGAACGGTGCACTTCGCCGACGACATCTACGGCCTCGACGCCGGCCTCTCACGCGCGCTCGACGTCGCCCGCCCCCGCCGGGCCGGCGCCGTGCCGTCGGCCCCGGGCGCCGCGAACGCGGAACGGCCAACCCGCGAACCTTGACAGATCGGGCGCGCCGGCGTCACCAGTGCCGCACTCTCCCCGTGTCGACATGCACGAAGTTCGAAGCCGGGTAGTAGCCCACGCCGCCGCGGGCGGCCTCGAGCGCGGCCTGACGGAGACTGGCGAGCGGGATGTCGGCCAGCCGGATGTCGATGGCCTGCCCCTGCATGTGAAGGCTGCTGCCCGCCACGCCTTCGCTCCGGCGGCGCAGCATCGCGTTGGTCTTTGGCGAGCGGTAGCCGGAAATCACCTGGAACGGCCGACCTGTATCGGTGAGCGAGGTGAGGCGGTGCAGCAGGTCGAGCAGGCCCGGATCGATGGGGTGCACGCCACCCGTGCGGAAGTCGCGGAGGAAGTGGTTCACGGTGGCCAGCGCGTCGGGCCAGTACTCGACACCGCGTGCGTATTCCACCGAGAGCGACTCGCCGGTGTGGGTGTGGACGAAGTCGAGGGCGCGGACGCGGGCGGTCGAGGCAAGGGACGTGCGCGGCAGGGCCAGCGCGGGCAGCGCGGCGGCGACGGTGGTGACGAATCGTCGGCGTGAGGTCTGCGGCATCGGGCTCCAGAAGCGATCCAGACGACGGCCCGGTCGCGAGCCACCGATGGCCCTGATACCGGACTGCAGATTGATTGAACCGGGGACTCCGAACTATACCATCCCTCCCACGGAGGCCGCGAGTCCTGATATCGTCATAGGTTCGTGACGACCGCCGCTCAGACATCGGAGCTGGTCACCCGGGAGGTGGCCCGGCGACGGACCTTCGCCATCATCTCCCACCCCGATGCCGGGAAGACCACCCTCACCGAAAAGACGCTGCTCTATGCCGGCGCCATCGAGCTGGCCGGAGCCGTGCGGGGCAAGAAGGCGCAGCGCCACGCGGTGTCCGACTGGATGGACATCGAGCGCGAGCGCGGCATTTCCATCACGTCCGCGGCGCTGGAATTCGAGCTGTCGGGCCGGCTGGTCACCCTGCTCGACACGCCCGGGCACCGCGACTTCAGCGAAGACACCTACCGGACCCTGCTGGCCGTCGACTCCGTCGTGATGGTGATCGATGCGGCCAAGGGTATCGAGAGCCAGACCCGCAAGCTCTTCGAGGTGGCGCGCCAGCGGCATCTGCCGATGCTCACGTTCGTGAACAAGCTGGACCTGCCGGCGCGCGATCCGCTGGAGCTGCTCGACGAAATCGAACGCGTGCTGGGCGTGGCGGCCGTGCCGATGAACTGGCCGATCGGCACCGGAGACCGGTTCCGCGGGGTGTACGACCTGCAGCAGGACACCGTGTCCCTCTACGAGCGCGCGGGGGGCGCCCGCCCGGCTCCGGTAGAGATGACCAGCGCCGACGACCCGGCGCTGATCGCCCTGGTGGGCGAGGCGCGGCGCTCGGAACTGCTCGAGGCCGTACAGTTGCTGGGCGCGGCGGGCACGCGCTTCGACCGCGCGGCCTATCTGGCGGGCCGGCAGACGGCGGTGTTCTTCGGCTCGGCGCTGTCGAACTTCGGTCTCGAGCCGTTCCTTGCGGCCCTCGTCGACCTGGCGCCGCCGCCCCAGCCGCGTGAGAGCGAGGGCGGGTGGGTCGATCCCGCGTCGGTCGATTTCAGCGGGTTCATCTTCAAGATTCAGGCGAACATGAACCCGCGCCACCGCGACCGCGTGGCGTTCCTGCGCGTGTGCTCGGGCGTGCTCACCAAGGACATGCTGGTGACCAACGCCCGTCTCGACACGCCGGTGCGGCTCTCGCGCCCTAGCCGGTTCTTCGGTCGCGACCGGGAGACGGTCGAGACCGCCTACCCGGGCGACGTCGTGGGCCTGGTGAATCCCGGGCGCTTTGCCATCGGCGACACGCTCTATGCCGGCCCGCGCGTGCGCTTCCCGCGCATCCCGCATTTCCCGGCGGAGTTCTTCGGTGCGCTGCGCTTGCGCGACGTCAAGTTCAAGCAGTTCGACGAGGGCATCCGCCAGCTCGAGGAAGAAGGCCTCATGCAGGTCGTGTTCCCCATCTACGGCAAGCGCGAGCCCATCCTCGGCGTGGTCGGCGCGCTCCAGTTCGACATCGTGGAGGCCCGCATGAAGAACGAATACGGCGTGGTCTGCCAGGTGGACAAGCTCCCGCACACCTCCGCCCGCTGGATCGGGGAGGGGGCGCCCACGTCGCTGAAGCTGCCGCAGGGCGTGCTCGAAACCGTGGATCGAGACGAGCGGCGCGTGCTGCTGTTCCAGTCGGACTGGGAACTTCAGTACACCCAGCGCGAGAACCCAAGGCTCGAGCTGCTCGCCGTCGCGTAGCGGGCGCGCGGCGTCAGAACCGCCAGCTCGCATTTGTGAACAGGTTGCGTCCCGGCTCGGCCACCCGCACGCCCGATCGGAACGGATCGCGCTGGTACGACAGGTGCTCGACGTAGTAGCGGTCGAGCAGGTTGGCCACTCCTACGCTCACGGCGAACCGGCCGGCACGCAGTCCGCCGTGCAGGTTCAGCAACCCGTAGGACGGCGTCTCGGCCTCGCCGAGCGACGTGTCGACGCGGCGCTGCGCCGCACTGAACAGCCCGCCCAGTTCACCGAAGGCCCGTCCGTTGTCGAAGCGCAGCCGGGCCTGGGCGCGCAGCGGCGGCATCTCGGCCAGGTTGTTACCGGTGGCGCCAGGCAGGGCGACGCGATCGAAGGTGCCTCGGGTGTACGACACGTCGCCCGAAAAGGTGACGTGCCGGCGCACGGGCATCGAGCCGGTCAGCTCGAACCCGCCCAGCCGCGCATCCACGTTGGTGTAGGACCGCGCGCTCGCGTTCATCACGCCTGGTACCATCACCAGGCGCGGCGCGTTGTAGACCGCAACGTAGTCGTCGATCCAGTTGACGAAGCCGTTCGCCGCCAGGGATCCGGCCCGGCCGTCGAACGTGAAGCCGGCGTCGAGACCCGTGTTCCGTGCGGGCGCCAGGCCTGGATTTCCCACCCAGTCCGTACCCATGCGCCGCAGCGCGAAATAACGCTCGTGGCCCTCGGCGACGCGCGCGTTGTGACCGAGGCCGGCCGTCACCTGCAGCGCGGAGGTGGCCCGGTGGGTAAGCTTCACGCGGCCGGCCGGCAGGACGTCGGTTCGGGAGGTGGCGGAAATGCCATGGTAGGCAGTGAAGAGGGCGGTGTTGGCCTTCTGCGGGTCGGCCGTGGACCGAATCCGATCGAGGCGGCCGCCCACGTCGAGCGACGTCTTCGCGCCGAGTCCGCGGGTGTGCTCCACGAACAGGCCCACCGTGTCGATGTTGACGT
>JADZBZ010000096.1 GCA_020851835.1 Acidobacteriota bacterium | reverse complement strand
GCTAGCAGCGGCACGGTGGCGGATCAGGTCGCCGAATTCATAGGCCGCTCGATGGGTGAGCTGTTGAATCGGAAGGATTCGCTGTCGAAGCAGATGGCCGACGTCGACCGGCAAATCGTCGACATCCGGTCGCGCGTCATCAAGCAGTTTGGCGGAATGCTCCCCGCCACCACCCGGCGCGCCAAAGTGGAGCGCGCCGTGAAGCGGCAGGTCCGTGCCGCCGGTAAGACCATCCGCAAGGTATCGACCGAAACCCGCGCGAAGATGGCGGAAGCCGCCCGAAAGCGGTGGGCTCGCGAGCGCACGAAGAAGTCCAGGGCCAAGTAGCCTGCCCGACCGTCTGCCGAAGGGGCCGGCTGCGCCGCGCGGCAGTGGCCGGCCTCATGTTGTGCGGCGCCTCGGTAGTCCGAAGGGGTCGCCAGACGAAAAGGACGCTGTCTGGGAAACCCGGCTGGCCAACCGGATGGTGCGCCCTGCAGGATTCGAACCTGCGACCTCCTGGTTCGTAGCCAGACGCTCTATCCAGCTGAGCTAAGGGCGCGGAGGATTTGGATCGTAGCACAACCGCACGCCGGGGCTGAAGCCCCGGCGCTCCATCATGCCCCGGCGCTCCATCCGGTCAACGGCGCTCCATCAAAGTTCGGCACCTTCACAACCCATTACCCACAACCCATTACCGCGTCAAGCCGTGCCCGGCCGGGAACAGCCCCGGGATCGAAATGGGCAGCGTGCCGCCAATCGGGTTCTCGCCGGCCAGGGCCTTGACGGCGCTCGACTCGGCGAGGTCCGAGAAGTCGTAGGTCAGCAGCATCGCCGGCACTTCCGGGACCGTCGCCGTGACGTACGGATTCCCGAAGAACACGGCCGCCATCGGCTGTCCGCGCCGCCCCGCGTCGCGCGCCAGGGCCTGGATCAGCCGGACGACGCCAGGAGCCAGATCGAGGCGGCCGCTGCCCGAAGACGCGCGAACGTACACGCCCGCAATGACGGCATCATAGCGGGCCGCCATCGCCCGCACGAGGTCCAGTTCGTTCGGTGTGGAGCGGTCCGACACCTCCACGGCCTCGGTGGCCGCCCAGCGGTTCTTCAGCTCGGGAATGATCGTGCGACTGGGAGCGGCGATGCGCCATCCGGACAGGTAATCGAGGACCGAGAGGTACAAGACGCTGGCGCTCGCCGGCAGCCGGAGCGGCACGCGACCGCCATCGTCCTTGATCAGCGTGACCGACCTCTCGCTGATGGCGCGCGCCACGGCCTGGTGCTGCCGGCCGCCGACGGCGAGGGGCACCGACTCGATCGGGACGCGGCGCGTGTGATGCAGGCCAAGACGAGCCTTGGCTTCGAGGACGCGGCGCACCGATGCCTCCAGCTGCGCACGGTCGATGCGGCCGCTGTCCACCGCGGCGCGGACGCCCCGGAACGCTGCCACCGGATCTGGCGAGTCGAGCACGAGGTCTGCTCCGGCGGCCACGGCCCGCACGGCCGCTTCGCCCGGCTCCACCATCCGGGTGATGGCATCCATCTTCATCGAGTCGGTCACGATGAGGCCGCCGAACGCCAGATCGTGGCGCAGCAGGCCGGTCACCACGGGACGGCTGAAGGTGGCCGGTCCCTTCTCGGGATCCAGGGCGGGCAGCTCCACGTGCGCCACCATCGCGGCGGCGGCACCGGCCGAGAGGCCGGCCACAAACGGCGGCAGCTCCACCGCGTTGAGGCGATCGCGCGGGTGAGCGATGAGCGGCAGGCCGAGATGCGAGTCCACCTCCGTGTCGCCATGCCCGGGAAAGTGCTTCAGCGTGGCCAGCATGCCGCCCTGCTGCAGGCCGCGCACGTAGGCGGCCACCAGCGCGCCCACCCGTGTCGGATCCTCGCCGAACGATCGCGTGTTGATCACCGGGTTCCGTGCGTTGTTGTTCACGTCGGCCACCGGCGCGAAGTTCACGTGCACGCCCATGGCGCGCCCCTCGATGGCGGTGATACGCCCTTCCTCGAAGGCCAGCTGCTCGTCTCCGGCCGCGCCGAGTGCCATGGCGCGCGGAAACCGCGTCGCGCCGGCAATCCGCATCCCGGCCCCGTATTCGAAGTCGGCCGTCGCTAGCAGGGGCACCGCGGCAGTGGCCTGCAGGCGGTTGAGCGTGGCCGCCAGCGACAGGGGCTGCCCGAGCACGACGCTGCCGTAGGCGGGGTTGAGCAGTACCTGGGGCGAGGGCTCGACGCCGCCGAAGGCGATGACGCCGCCCGCGTGGCTCTCCTGCAACACCCGCGTCAGGCGGTCGTATTCGTCGCTGTCACTGGGCAGATAGGTGGAATCAAAGCCCGGTGCGATGAGCTGGCCGACCTTCTCGTCGAGGGTGAGCCGCGCCAGGGTCTGCTCGACCCATCGTCGGGCCTCGCGATCGAGCGGTGCCTGGGCCTCGGGGCGGCTCGACAAGGACGCGGCAATCAGGACCAGGAGGGCCGCTGCCGGAAAGGCTCGCACCGCGCTATCGTAGCGCAGGGCCCCGAGACGCCCCGCCCGACGAATGCGGCGGGGCCATCGACGGCCGGCGGCACGATAGACTAGTCTTCGATGTCCACGGCCGAGCACCACGCGCGTGCACCCAGGAGCGTCCGCTGCTTCGTCGTCACTGTCAGCGACACGCGCTCCACAGACACCGACACCGGCGGCCGGACCATCGTCGATCTGCTAGCCGCGGCCGGACACACGATCGAAGGGCGCCGCATCCTGAAGGACGATCCCGCCGAAGTGGCCTCGCTGGTGCGCGAACAGGCGGCCAGCGAGCGCGTGGACGTGGTCATCACGACCGGGGGGACGGGGATCACGCGTCGCGACAGCACCTTCGAGGCCATTGACGGCCTGCTGGACAAGCGCCTTCCCGGCTTCGGCGAGCTCTTCCGCATGCTCAGCTTCCAGGACATCGGCGCCGCCGCCATGCTGAGCCGCGCCTGCGCCGGCACGTACCAGGGAAAGGTCATCGTCGCCCTGCCGGGGTCCGAGAACGCCGTGCGCCTGGCCATGACGCGGCTGGTGATCCCCGAGCTCGGGCACCTGGTCGCCGAGACACGCCGATGACGATGAGACCCTTTACCAGCACCATCTCGATCGACGAGGCGCACGCCATTATCGAGGCGGGCGTTTCGCCGATCGATCGCATCGAGTCCGTACCGCTGGCCGACGCCCGTGGGCGGGTATTGGCTCGCGACGTCGTGGCGAGGTTCGACGTGCCACCGTTCGACCGGGCGAGCATGGACGGGTACGCGGTGGTGGCGGCCGACACCGCCGGCGCCACGCGCGAGCAGGGGCGTCGTCTCGAGCTCATCGGGCGCCTCTACACCGGCGACGTGCCGACCGTGACCGTGACGCCCGGGTCGTGCGTGGAGATCGCCACCGGCGCTCCGATCCCGCTCGGCGCCGACGCCGTGATCATGGTGGAAGAGACGGCGCAGCGGGGAGCCGACGTCGAGCTCTTCACCTCGGTGCGGCTCGGGCAGAACATCGGTCCTCGCGGTGCGGACATTGCGGTGGGCGACACCGTGCTGCGGGCCGGCCAGGTGCTCAACGCCAGCCGGATCGGCGCGCTGGCAGCGCTCGGGTGCGCGGACGCCGAGGTCTGGGTACGGCCGAGCGTGGCCATCCTGTCCACGGGGAACGAAATCGCGGAACTGGGCCGCCCGCTCGCCCCGGGACAGATCTACGACATCAACCGCTACACGCTGGCGGCGGTGGTGGCCGAGCACGGCGGCGCGGCCACCGCCATCTCGACCGCGCGCGACACGGTCGAGGCGCTGCACCAGGCCATCGACAGCTGTCTCGGCCACGACCTGATCGTGTTCTCCGGCGGCAGCTCGGTCGGCGAACGCGACTTGATCCTGGACGTGATCCGCGAGCGGGGCGAGGTGCGCTTCCACGGTATCGCGGTCAAACCCGGCAAGCCCACGCTGTTCGGGATGCTGGGCGGCCGCCCGGTGTTCGGCATGCCCGGCTATCCGACCTCGTGCCTGTCGAACGCGTATATCCTGCTCGTGCCCGCCCTCAGGCGTATGGCGCGCCTGCCATCCTCGGCGCCGCGGCGCCTCACCATGCCACTCGCGGCGCGAGTCGCGTCCGTGGCGGGCCGGCACCAGTTCTACTCGGTGCGGGTCGAGGACGGATATGCCGTGCCCGCGTTCAAGGCGTCGGGCGACATCACCTCGATATCGCGTGCCGACGGTTACATCGAGATTGCGATGGACGTCACCGTCGTCGAGGCCGGTACAGCAGTGGTGGTGACGCTGTTCTGATGCCGGCGCTCGAAGAGGGCCGGAGCACCGCCGCTACGGGGTCTTCAAGTCGAGCCGCAGGACGTTCTCGACATACCAGTAGACCAGGCGGTCGCTGGCGAAGCGGGTGCGCACCACCGGGCCGCCCCACATCCGGGCCGCGTAGCCGTTGATCGACCAATAGCGCGACACCCGGACGTCGGCCGATGCTTCGAGCACGGTTCCCAGGCCGCGTGCCCCGCCGGACGCTCGCGTCGAATAACCGAAAAAGCGGCCGTCGCGCGTCGTGGCGCCGCCACCCTGGTACCAACGATCGGCTGCTTCGATCAAATCGAGGCGGTGCAGATCAACGCGTACCTGCGCGCGCGGATGCGGCCGCGCCAGCACGCGGATGAACCCGTCCCTCAGGTTCATCGGGGCGTACACCATCGACTGGGCGTAGGTGCGCACGTCGGCCAGCATCGGAAAGAACGTCTCGTGCCGCCGATCGGATGGGGAGTGGTCGCCGGAGGCGTACGAGACACCCACCCGCAGCCACGGCGTCCAGGCGCGCGCCGACCAGCGGTACCCGCCCTCAATCGCGGCCGCGTCGGCGCGGTGCACCTGCCCGTACCAGTCGCCACCCTGCGCCGCTCCCCACGCCAACCAGTCGGCGTCGCCGGTGCCGACGCGTACGGTACCCACCTGCGACGCACCGATCGCGTAGAGCGACACGTTCGCCGCATCGGTGGGCGCGGCGGCGTTGTCCGGCCGGAAGTCGATGGCCCGCCGGTCGCGATAGGCATGCGCGAACACCTGTGTCTCGCCTGCCCAGCCGTGGCGCCAGCCGAGATAGGCGGTACCCACCTGAAGCCGGGTCATGGTGAGGTTGGCCGACTCCTCGAAGACGCCTTGCGTCACGAGGAACGCGCCGGCACCAGCGTACCGCCGATCGCCATCGACGTCCACGCGGACGCCGTCGAACCGCCTCTGGTAGAACGACCAGTCGAAGGTGCCCAGCAGGCGGCCGTCCAGACCCATCCGGCGCACCTCGGTCAAGTGTGGCGAGGCGCGGCCGGACTCCACGTGCGTGCCTTCGGCCCCCGACGTGTGCCGCAGGCGACCGGCGGTTACCGTCACGCGCCGCCCGCGCGTGTGCGCGGCCACGGTCAGTTCCGTCAGGAACACCTGGTAGCTGTACGGCAGACCGGACGAGGCGAAGTAGAACGCCCCGGTGCCGAGCCCGCCCGGGCCGATGGCATCGGTCGGCAGCCGCTCGACGCGCACGTACGAGAAGCCGCCGCTCAGGTCGAACCTCGGCGCGCGCACCTGGAGTCCGAGGTCGGATCGGTTGCCGAAGAACGTGTAGCGAGGATCCACGCCGGCGAGGGGCGGCTCGAAGAACCGCCACGACTCGACTCGCGTGGTGTTCGACACGTGGCCCGCCACGCCGG
>JADZBZ010000095.1 GCA_020851835.1 Acidobacteriota bacterium | reverse complement strand
TTTCGTGACCCCGGCGCGCCAGCCGGCGCAGGGCCGTCAACGCCTGCGCGTCGTCGTAGAAATCCGAGACGGCCACCACCAGGCCCCGTCGGTGCAGCAGCGACGCGGCGCGGTCGAGCCCTGCGGCAATGCCGGCGGTGCCCTCGGGTCGAAGGCGCGCGACGATCGCCAGAAACTGGGCGAGCTGACGGTGTCCGCTCCTGGGCGGCAGGTATGCGGCAGGTGCGGCTCCAGCCTCGTCGATCGCGTTCCCGGCGACGCGCGGCCCGTCCGACTGCGCGCGCGCGGACAGACGGCCATCCGCCACGACACCGGCCAGATCACCCTGATCGATTATCAGCGTGCCGAGTACCGCCGTCACTGATTGCGCGAGCCTGAACTTGTCCCCGAAATCCATCGACCGCGAGAGGTCCACGACGAAGAGCGCCGACAGATTCGTCGTCTCGCGGAACTGCCGTGTGAACAGGCGATCGGTACGCCCGAACGCTTTCCAGTCCACGTACTTGAGGTCGTCGCCGGGGCGGTAGTGGCGGTATTGGTTGAACTCGGCGCTGTAGCCGTGAAAGGGGCTGCGGTGCAGACCCTGACGCAGGCCTTCGACCGTGGCCCTGGTCGTTAGTTCCAGGTCGCGCAGCGACGACAATTCCGCGGGGGTGGTGATGTGCGGACGTGTCATGGGAGCCCTAGCGCTCGGCGATGGCCTCGACCAGGCGCGCGACGATGGCCTCGGCGTCCACGCCTTCCGCCTCGGCTTCGAAGTTGACGAGCACCCGGTGGCGCAGCACCGGCAGTGCGACCGAGCGCACGTCCTCGAGCGACACGGCGGGCCTCCCGTGCATCACCGCACGCGCCTTCCCGGCCAGCAACAAGGCCTGTCCGGCGCGAGGACCGGCACCCCATCGAACCCAGCGCTGCACGAAGTCCGGCGCTTCCGCCCCGCCGCCGGGGCGGGACGCGCGCACGAGGCGTGCGGCATAGTCCACGACGTTGTCGGCGGCGACGACGTCGCGCACGAGGTGGCGCGCACGCTCGATCTCGTCGCCGGAGGCCACCGGCGACACCGCCGGCTCGTGGCCGGTCGTCGTCTGCGCGAGAATCGCCCGCTCCTCGGCGGCCGAGGGATAGCCCATCACGACGTTGAGGAGAAAGCGGTCGAGTTGCGCCTCGGGCAGCGGATAGGTGCCTTCCTGCTCGATCGGGTTCTGCGTCGCCAGCACGAACAGCGGTCGGGCCAGCTCGTGGCGCTGACCGCCCACCGTCACCTGGTACTCCTGCATGGCCTCGAGCAGGGCCGACTGCGTCTTCGGCGGCGTCCGATTGATCTCATCGGCCAGGATGATGTTCGCGAAAATCGGGCCCGGGATGAACCGGATCGTCCGCGTCCCGATCGCACGGTCCTCCTCGATGACCTCGGTCCCGACGATGTCGGAGGGCATCAGATCGGGCGTGAACTGGATACGACTGAACTCGAGGTGCACGGTCTGGGCGAGCGTCTTGATGAGCAGCGTCTTGGCGAGGCCCGGAACGCCCCGGAGCAGGCAGTGGCCGCCCGCCAGGAATGTCACGAGTACTTCGCCGACGACCCGCTCCTGGCCGACAATGACCCGGGCGAGTTCGCGCTGCAGGCGAGCGACGAGGCACGATGCCTCGTCGAGCGTCATCGGCGCGGGCAGTGCCGCAGCAGTCGGGTGCACACCAAGATCTTACAGGCAACAGGCGGCCGGCGGCGCCCGCGCGCGGCATTCGGCTGGGCCTGGCGGCATTCGGCGGAGCCTCGCCCTAGCCGAACGGGTGATCTCGCGCGGCCGGCGGCACCGCTAGCCTGAGGTCATGAGCGACGCCTTTTCTTCCCTTGCTTCCCAGCTCGCGCACGCCGTCGAGCAGTCGGCCGCCGCGGTCGTCCAGGTCCAGGCGCGCCGCCGGCCCACGGCGGGTCTGGTCTTCCAGGAGGACCTCGTTCTCACGCCCGCACGCCACCTGGACGAGGATGCGATCGTCGTGCGGCGCGGGGACGGACACACGGCCGAAGGCACGGTCCTGGGCCGCAGCCCGGCCACCGGGCTGGCGGTGGTGCGGGTGCCGAACCTCGGCGTGCCACCCGCCCGGCCGGCACCGGAGCCACGCGTCGGCCACCTGGCGGTGGCGGTCGGCCGCACGTGGAGCGGCGGGACGTTCGCGTGGCTCACGTCGGTGGCCGTGGTTGGCGGGCCCCTGCGGACCGGCCGCGCATCGGAAATCGCGCGCGTCATTCGCACGGCGGCGGCCCCGCACGGCGCCCTGACGGGTGGCGCGCTCGCCGACGGCGACGGCCGCGTGATGGGCGTCATCACGTCGGCGGCGATCCGCGGCACTACCGTCGTCGTTCCCATCGACCTGGCCACGGCCGAGGCCGTCTTTGTCGTATCGCAAGGCGGGGCCCGTCAGGGGTTCATCGGCATCAGTTCGACGGGCGTGAACCTGCCGGTCAGGCAACGCGGGGGACGTACGCAGGAGTACGGGCTGCTGGTGACGGGCCTGGTGGACGGCAGTCCCGCCGACGTCGCCGGGCTCCTGGTCGGGGACGTCATCGTCGGTTTCGGTGGCCATGTCGTGCAGGAACCCGAGCAGCTGGTGATGCGGCTGCGCGGCGACCGGGTGGGCAAGGCCGCGGCCTTGACGGTGCTGCGCGGCGGCGCCCTGCTCGACGTACCGGTCACCGTGGGTGAGCGTCCGCGGTGAGCGCACGCGGGTAAGCTGGGGATCGTTGTGGCCGATCCCCTTCGTGTCTTCATCGCCGGCGGCAGCGCGGCCGAGCGGTCCGAACTGGCCGCGCGGGCGGAGCACGAGGGCGGCTGGGTGGTCGTCGCCGATCCAGCCCGGGCCGACGTGGTGGCCATGAGTCCCGAAGAGTGGGCGCGCCTCCGCCCGCGCTCGGGCGCAGCCCGGAAACCGGCCAGGGAGGAGTTGCTCGAGACCCTGACGTCGCGCGAACTCGAGGTGCTGTCTCTGGTGGCCGACGGACTACACAACCGCGACATCGGGGCGCGGCTCGGCGTCAGCGAGCATACGGTGAAGTTTCATCTGGGCACGATCTTCGGCAAGCTCGGAGCCTCCACCCGGACCGAAGCGGTGCAGAAGGGCCTGAGGCTGGGAGTGATCGAAATCTGAGAAGCGAGCGATGATCGTGACCCGCAATCCGCGTGATGGTCGGGACCAGAGAGCGCGCAGGACGGACTCCGATCACTGAGGCGGCCGATCGGGGTCTGCCGTTGCGGCGCCGGGCAGGGCACCGTCGGGCTCCAGGCGCTGCACCTTGACGTCGGCCCGCTGCATCATCGCCGTGAAGGCCTGCACCAGATCAGGATCGAACTCCGCGCCGGCCCGCCCCTTCAGATAGGCCAACGTCCGCTCCTGCGGCCAGGCCTCACGGTACGGGCGCCGGGTGCTGAGCGCATCGAACACATCGCAGACGTGCACCAGTCGGCTGCCGAGGGCACACGGGCGGGGATAGTGCAGCGTCGGGTAGCCGCCGCCGTTCAGCATGATGTGGTGCTCGTAGGCGACGACCGCGGCCAGGTCGAGTTGCGCGTCGCTCTGGAAGATCAGGCGGGCTCCGTCCACGGGATGCCGATTCATGATTGCGCGTTCGTGCTGGCTCAGCCTGCCCGGCTTGGTGAGAATCTCCAGCGGGATGCGCGTCTTGCCCACGTCGTGCAGCAGGCCGGCCACGCCCGCCGCCCGCACTTCGCGGGGTCTCAGCCCGACGGCTTCCGCCAGAGCCATCGACAGCACTGAAACGTTGAGCGAGTGCGTCGTCGTGTACTGATCGAACTCCTTCAGTTCGACGAGCGGCAACCACATGCCGTAGTCGGAACGCATCGCGACGGCGAGCGAGCGGACCACCGCCTCGGCCTCCACGAGGGGAATGCGCTGCCCGGCCGCGACTTGTCCCTCCAGCCAGCGCACCGTCACCACTTCGTCCACCAGTTCGAGGCCCGCAACCGACGGGGGCGCCTCGACCAGGGCCTCGTCGAGATCGAGACCAACGGAACCGAACCGGACCCCGAGGTCACGCAGTTGGCGCTGCTCCGAGGTGTCGACCGGCGCGTGCGTCAGCCTCGTCCATATCTCCTGCAGAAAGCCGTCGAACTGCTCGCGCGTCGGCCGACGCTCGAATTCGATTCGCCCGATGCCCACCTCCGCCAGGCGAGCGGCCCATTCCCATCCCCGCATGTCGCGCACCGGCTGACGGCCGAACAACACCTCGCCGTCCAGGAAGGTGAACGGGAGGAACTCGTCCCCGGGAAACAGCGCCTCCAGTTCCTCGCAGGCGCCGTCGATGGCGCGCTCCCGCGTCGGATGGCCGGCCGGGTACAGGCTCATGGCTGACAAGGCCTGGGCCCACGCGCTCAGGAAGCGGACCGGGTCGCTCACGGGTTGGTGACGGCTGCGCGAACCGCCTCGAGTGGGGATTTCCGCGCGAGCGCGAGCAGCGGACGAGCCTCCTCGGCCGTCGCGAATCCCTGCGCCAGGGATCGCAGCGCCTCTACGCAGGCCGCATCCGGTGCGGCCAACCGAGCCCGGCCGAAGATGGTGCGGCCACCGTCCGCGACCGCAACCAGCGCCGCCAGCGCCTTCGGGTGGTCGCTCTGGCCCAGCACACGCAGCGCTTGCACACGCGCCGGCCGGGGTGCCGCCGGGTCGCTCGCAATCGCCGCTACGTACGGAACCAGGCCGGCCGGACACGTCTCTCCGACGGCCTGCAGCCCGAGTGTCACCAGCCGTGCGTGGCGGTCGGTGAGGGCCACCTCGGCCGCGCGGTCGTGTTGCCCGGGCACCTTCAGCGCCAAGCGGACGGCTTCGTGCCGCACGCGCCAGTCCTCGTGCGACAGCCAGGGTTCGACCGTGAATCCGTCGGGGACCCGGCCGGTGCGTTCGAGCAAGACCAGCATGTTGCGCTGCACGTACCACCTGGGGTCCTGCAGCCGCGCCTGAATGTGCATGCTCAGGTCGAGGGGGGCCGCCGCCAGCCGGTCGAGCAGCCGGCGCCTGGTGCCGCGATGCGAGGACTCCAGCAGGAATTGCAGCAGCACGTCGTAGCTGGCGACCGTCATCCACGGCAACAGCCGGTCGAGCAGGTCGAAGTCCACCGGCTCGTACGCCAGCAGCCGGGCTAGCGTCTCGGGGGCGACCAGGCGGGCACGCAGGTCGGCGGCGGCCGGGCCGGCCTCGGCGGGCAACCGGTCCAGCAGGTCCGCCAGCGCCCCGACGTTTCCGCCGTCCAGCGCCCGGCGCATGGCCCGCGATGCCAGCGGGCCGGTGTCGCCAAGCTCCAGGGCCATCTCCGCGATGCGCACATCGCCGTCGAGCGCGGGGCCTTCCGCGACCGTGCCGTCGGTGCGCTGCGAGGTGCCGGACAACTCGATGAGCAACCGGCCGTACGACTCGGGATTCGGGTCCTCGAGCTTCCAGTCCTCCAACAGGCGCGACACCTGTTCGCGTAACGCCTCGTCGGCCATCAACCGGGAGGTCGGCAGGCCACCCGCCGCTTGCGCCGCCAGCTTCGACAGAATCCTGGTGAGCCCGTCTGAGATGGTTTCGCCGCTGACATCCGCGGTCGCCTTCAGAACGTCGATCACCGCGCGCGCCCCAAGCGTCCGCACCGCGTCTCGGACGAAGCCGCTGCGGGCACCCGACTGGCTGGCCCTGACGAGCCGACGCAGCGTCTCGGGCCGGAGCGCGTCGATCAAGCCGGAGGTGCGCACGCGAAGCGCGTCGGCGTCGCTTGTGGCGGCGGTGCGCAGGGCCTGCGCAATCTGGAGCAGGTAGCCGACCACGACCTGGTCGTACGCCTGGACGCCCTCGTGTGCGTCGATGGCGCGAGCCAGGGCCGCCGGATCGGTGTCGACCGGCTCGTCGTGCCGAGCCGTCTGACCCGCAAGCGCCGCCTGGGCCAGGCCCAGCCACAAGTCGGCGCCGTGCCAGTGCGGGGCGCGGTCGGCCCCGTCGACATCGGGTTCGACCAGCGCCAGATTGTCGAACGCCAGGGAATGCAGGCGGACCGTCCGCCACGCGGGCATCTCCGACGGCGGCCGCAGCCCGAGCGGCTGATGGGGCTCCGATTCGCCCGAGAGCGTGCGCAAGACGTCCTCGACCTCGGCAACCTCCAGTCCCGGGAGGAGGCTCACCGCCCCGAGTTGATGGCCGTGCAGGCAATCGGCCAGGCGGGCCAGCACCGGGTGCGCAGGGTCGGTCGCGATGCCGTCCATCACGAGCTGGTGGCGCGCCACACCGATGGCGATCTGATCACGCTCCGCGAACAACCGGGTGGCCCGATCGACCACCGCGGTCGCCACGTCCGCGAGTGCGGGATGTCCGGCCGGATACATGGAATGCTTGAGCAGCGCGGTCGAGAACTCGACCAGCAGGTCGGCGCAGTCCTGGGGGAGATTGGGCCTGTCGGCCCGCGCACCCGTACTCACGTCGTGGGGAGCCTAATTGATCCAAGCGTCAGTTATCAATTGCCTAATTGCAGCCGCACCCGCCTCGCACGCCCGAATCCTACTCGGCGAGGGCCTCCGTCGGGCTGGTACGCGCCGCTCGGCGGGCCGGAACGACACAGGCCACGAGTGCGGCCGCGGCGAGCAGCCCGGCGACCACGGCCAGCACCCCTCCATCCATCGCGTCAACTCCGTAGAGCTGACTCTCGAGCGTTCGCCGCAGCACGAAGGCCCCGGCCAGTCCAAGAGCGGCGCCCGCCCCGACGATGGCAGCGCCCTCACTGAGAACCAGAGTGAAGATGCGGGGCGCATCGGCGCCAAGCGCCATGCGGATCCCAATCTCGCGACGCCGTTGCAGCACCTGATAGGTGAGAACGCCGTAAATGCCAACTGCGGCGAGGAAGAGCGCCACCACCGCAAAGCCCGTCGCCAGAAACGTCGGCGTCCGACGGTCGATCAACACCTCGGACGTCCGCTCGCTCATGGTCCTGATGTTGTAGAGCGGCAGTTCCGCATCGACCTGCGATACCGAGCGGCGAACCGCGTTGGTGAGACCGGCCGGGGCACTTGCCGTGCGCACGGCGAGACCCATGCTCCGACGCGGCTCCTGCCGGTACGGATAGTAATAGGCGCCGGGCCGCTGACCGCCAGCGGTGTCAATTACGCCAGAGAGACGCATCTCGGCGATGACGCCGACGACGGTGAGCATCTGATCGTCCCGGGGAGGCTCGAACAGTTTCTCGGCGCTGGCGGGCGTGTACATCCGTTGGCCAACCGCGCGGCCATCCGGCCAGAACTTGCGAGCCAGGCGCTCGTCGATGATGAGCACCCGGCGCCGACCTTCGATGTCGGCATCCGTGAACCAGCGACCGGCCAGGAGACGTGCTCCCATCGCCTCGAAGTACCCCTCGGTCACCGACACGGAATACGGCGATACCACGGACTCGCCCGGCGCCATCTGGTAACCCTCCGCCAGGATGACGCCGTCGCTGGAGTTTCCGCTGAACGGGATGTTGGACGACAGGCCGGCCGCCTCGATACCCGGCAGCCCGCGCACCTGGTCGAGCACCCGCCCCATCAATACGCGTAAGTCCTCATCCTTCGCATAGCGGGACGCGGGAGGGTTGATCAGGCCGGTGAGGACGTGCTCCCCGCGAAACCCGGGGTCGACGGCCAGAACGCGCCGCAGGCTCGCAACCATGAGCCCGGCGCCAATCAGCAGCATCAGCGCGAACGCGACCTGGCTGGTCACGAGCACGCGCCGCGCCAGCCGCGCGCCCCGCCCGGCCGTACCCGAGCGCCCTTCCTCACGGACGATCTGCGCCAGGTTGGCCCGCCGGAGCGCCCCTACCGGCAACGCCGCCATCACCGCGCCCACCGCACCGACCAGCGCCAGCGTGAATCCCACCACTCGGGCATCAATTCCGATCGCGTTGCCGGCCGGCACCCGATCCAATCCGACCAGCGGAGCGGAGGCCAGCGCCCACCAGCCCAGTGCGAGACCAACCACTCCGCCGAGCGCGGCAACCAGGGTGCTCTCCGTGAAGCTCTGCCGGGCGAGGCGCGCAAAGCTGGCGCCAAGCGCGTGCCGCGTCGCCAGTTCGCGCATCCGTCCGGTCGAACGCACGAGCACGAGGTTGGCCACGTTGACACACCCGATAATCAACACGAAGGCCGCACCGCCCCAGAGCAGCGAGATCGTTCGGCCGATGTCGCCCACGATGAATGCGTGAAACGGCACGGCCCTGGTCGCGAAGCGGGCGTTGCGCAGCACTTCGCGCAAATTGGGAAAACGCTGGTCGTTGGCCGCATTGAGCGCTTCCAACTGACTGCTGACCTGCTGGATGCTGGCACCCGGCTTCAGACGGCCGACCTGCTGCCAGTCGTTGTTGTGTCGCCGGTCGTCGGACCGCTCCTGCGAGGAAAAGGCCACGGGACGCACCAACTCGATGTCCGGGTCCACGAAACGAAACCCCGGCGGCAGAATCCCGAGGATGGTCATGGCCACGCCATTGACGCGCAGCGACTGCCCCACCGCGTCGTCGCGGCCGCCGAGGCTCCGCTGCCAGAACCCGTAGGTCAGGACAAGCGTCTCGTCGCGCCCGACCTCGCTTTCCTCGTCGGTGAAGAGCCGCCCCCGTAAGGGGCTGACCCGCAGAACCCGGAAGAACGACGGCGTCACGATGAGACCGATCAAGCGCTCGGGTGCACCTCGGTCCCCGCCCAGCGTGAGGCCGGTCTGCCGATACATGGCCAGGCCGTCGAGGGCGGTCAAGGCCTCGAGCCGGTCGTAATAGTCGGGCACGCCGTTGGCGG
>JADZBZ010000094.1 GCA_020851835.1 Acidobacteriota bacterium | reverse complement strand
GTTCACAGATAGCGATGGTGTTCCATCTCGACAAGTGCATTGGCTGCCACACCTGCAGCATCGCGTGCAAGAACATCTGGACCGATCGCAAGGGCGCCGAGTACATGTGGTGGAACAACGTCGAGACCAAGCCCGGCACCGGCTTCCCGACGGAGTGGGAGAACCAGGACAAGTACGATGGCGGGTGGACGCGCACCGAGGGTGGCGACCTGCGGCTGAAGTCGACCGACAAGCTGCGGACGATTACGAACATCTTCCACCATCCGCACCAGCCGAGCATGGACGACTACTACGAGCCCTGGACCTACGACTACCAGAACCTGTTCAACGCGCCCGAAGGACAGGATCAGCCGACGGCCATCCCGATCTCGATGGTGAGCGGCGAGTACATCGACGTCAAGGCCGGCCCGAACTGGGATGACGATCTCGGCGGGTCGCCGGTCTACGCGGAGAACGACCCGAATCTGGCGGGGTTGACCGAAGAACAGAAGAACCAGATGTCGGCGATCGAGCGACTGGTCTTCTTCTATTTCCCACGCATCTGCAATCACTGCCTGAACCCCTCGTGCGTGGCGTCGTGCCCCTCGGGCGCACTGTACAAGCGCGGCGAGGATGGCATCGTCCTGCTCGACCAGACGCGGTGCCGGGGCTGGCGGTCGTGTATCTCGGCGTGCCCGTACAAGAAGGTCTATTACAACTGGTCGACCGGCAAGTCCGAGAAGTGCATTCTGTGTTACCCGCGCCTCGAGACCGGCCAGGCGCCGGCGTGTTTCCACTCGTGCGTGGGACGCATCCGCTACCTCGGCGTGCTCCTCTACGATGCCTCGCGGCTCGAGGAAGCGGCCAAGAGCGACGTCGAAGACCTGGTCGAGGCCCAGCGGTCGCTCATCCTGGATCCGAACGATCCCGAAGTGGTGGCCGCGGCTCGAGCCAGCGGCGTGCACGAATCGGTGATTGAGTCGGCTCAACGCTCGCCGGTGTACCAGTTCGTGAAGATTTGGAAGCTGGCCCTCCCGCCGCACATCGAGTACCGGACGATGCCCATGCTGTTCTACGTGCCGCCGATGGCGCCGGTGATGGCGCAGCGCACGGGTGGCACGGACGGCCGGGTCAGCACGGTCGACGGCGTCTCCGACGACCTCTTCCACGACATCGAAGAGGCGCGGGTGCCGATGAAGTTCCTGGCCAATATGTTTGGCGCCGGCAACGAGAGCCCGGTGCGCTATGCCCTGCGGAAGCAGAAGGCCGTCCGCTGGTACCGGCGCATGCTGACCGTCGGCGATGTCGACGCGGAGACCGCGGCCCGCATGCTGCGCGAGGCCGACTGCACGCCCGAGGAGGCCGACGCCATCTACAAGCTCACCTCGCTCTGCACGTTCGACGATCGGTTCGTGATTCCGCCCATGCACCGCGAGGAAGCCATCGAGATGCTCGAGGACCCGCAGGAGCACAAGCAGGGCGCCGGTTTCGGGTTCATCGCCCGGCCGAAGCGGGGCGAGTGATGGCTGGCGATTCCGCCCTGCTGGTGTTGCTGGCCCGGGCGCTGACCTATCCGGATGCGGCGACACCGGCGCTGGTGGCCGAGTGCAGCGCCGCGGGCCGGTGGGCCGAGCCTGCTGCCGCGGCCGAACTGGCTCTGTTTGCCAAGGCGCTGGCCGGTGACACGGTCGACACGATGCAGGAACGTTTCACCCAGACCTTCGATTTCGACCCGAAGAGCACGCTGGACATCGGCTGGCACCTCTTCGGCGAGAACTACGAACGCGGCGACTTCCTCGTGCGCATGCGCGAGGCCCTGGCGGCGCATGGTCTCGAGGAGGGTGTGGACCTCTCCGATCACCTGCCGAATCTCCTGCGACTGCTGGCTCGCCTGCCGCCGGAGGCGGCGGCCGAACTGGCCAGTGCCTCCATCGTCCCTGCCGTGGAGAAGATCCTGGCGGGGCTCGATGGCCGGGACACCCCCTACGAGCACGTCGTGAAGTCCGTTCACGCTGCGGCTTCGGGACTTGCGCATGCCACCGCTGGAGAAGCACCCCATGGTTAGCAACGCCTTCGACCTGCTGCTATTTGCGATTCTTCCCTACGTGTCCCTGGTCGTGTTCTTTCTGGGTACGGTCGGGCGGTACTGGAACAGGCCGTTCTCGTACTCGAGCTACTCGTCGCAGTTTCTCGAGAACCGCTTCCACTTCTGGGCGCTCGTGCCCTTTCACTACGGCATTCTTACAGTGATCGCCGGGCACATCGTGGCGTTCCTGGTGCCCCGCAGCATCCTGCTCTGGAACAGCCAGCCGCTGCGCCTCTACATCCTCGAAGCGTCGGCGCTGGCGGCGGGTCTACTCACGCTCGTCGGGCTCGTCGGCATCATCGTAAGACGCCTCAGTGAGCCGAAGGTGAAAGTGGTCACGACCCGCATGGACTGGACGGTGTACGCCTTGCTGCTGGTCCAGGTAATCACCGGCGTGCTCGTGGCCGTCTTCCATCCGTGGGGATCGTCCTGGTTCGCGGCCGCGGTAACGCCGTATCTGCTTTCTCTGCTCAGTTTCAACCCGGTGCTGGCCTTTCTCGCGGATATGCCGTTTCTGGTGAAGCTGCACTTCGTCACCGCGTTCCTGCTGATCGGCGTGTTCCCGTTCAGCCGGCTCGTGCACATCCTGGTCGTGCCCAATCCGTACCTCTGGCGGCGACCGCAGGTGGTGCGGTGGTATCGGCGTCCGACGCGACAGGTGCTCTGAT
>JADZBZ010000093.1 GCA_020851835.1 Acidobacteriota bacterium | reverse complement strand
GTCGTTGCGGTGGCGGTCTACATCCGGCTCCGATCGCCGCACAACGAACGGGCGCGTCGCGAGCAGGGCAGCCAGCGCGAGCGCGCCTAGGACGTCGCGCGGCGGGGGATGACGCTCGATTGGTCAACGGCGGGCGCACGTTCATGGCCGCTCCGGGTCAGGTTGCTTGAGCGGCGGTGGCGGGAGCTGTTCGAAGTCCACTCCGTTCTGCAACGCCGGTGGCACGCGGATCTCCCGCGTGGCGGGCGAGTAGCGACTCGGCGCCGATCCGCCCGGCGCGCCCGCCGGGCAGGGTGTACCAGGGCAGACGGTATAGGTGCCCGGACAGAGTTCGCGAAAGGCGAAGCGCCCCTCGCGATCGGTGCGGGCCTGCGTCACGCGCGCGCCGTTCGAATCGAGAAGCTGCACTTGTATCCGTGGGATGCCAGCATCGCGTGAGGGCCCTTTCTGCAGGTTGCCCACCTTTCGCGTGATGGTGCCGGCCATGACCGCGCGACAGGCCTGAGGCTCGAATCCAGGGTTCGGCCTGGGCGGTGTCTGCGGCGGAGCCTGTTGGGCCGTGGCGCTGGCGGCCGTCCCGAGGACGACGACGACAGCGAGCCCGCGGATCGCCCTGACGATGGATGGAGTGGTCATAACGGTGTGCCTTCATCCGTTCATCGCGCCGTCGTCGAGGAGATCGGATCACGGCCCGTCGGGCCTGTGCGATCCGGCAGGGCGGGGATTTGGGCGACCGGAGGGCGACGGCGACGGGTTGAACTGTGCGGAAGTGCCGCCTACCTGGGGGGCTGTGCCGGGCAGGCTTCGAGCGCTCGAGCGGCTGCGGAAACCGCGTCGGGTCGCAGCATCTGCCGCTCCCGGGGCGAGGCCTGCTCGGCCTGCGTGTAGTACTGGCCGGCCCGACGAAACGCCGCGCATTGCTCGGTGTGGGATGCCGTTCCGCCCAGGGCCCTGCCCAGCGAGAGCCACGCGCTTCCGCGCCGCGCAAGCTGCTCGGACGCGGGAAGGCTCTCGTATATCTCAACCCCGCGCCGTCCGTAGCCCACTGCGTCATTGAGTTTCCCGAGCTGGAGGGACAGGTCGCTCAACTGCACCAAGGCGTAGCCCATGGCCTGACGGGCAGACACGTCACGGGGGTCGAGCGTGACGGCTCGCTCGCGGAGCGCAAGCGACTCTCGATAGAGGTCCGCGACTCTGACCAGGTCCGGCGGAACCGCCTCCCACAGCACCGAGGCCACGTTCCCGAGGTCGAAGGCGAGGTCCATCGTGGCGTGGCGGTCATCGGGACGGAGGACCTGGACGCGTCGGTCCAGTTCAAGCGCCCGTTCGTAGTGGGCACGCGCGAGGTCGAGGCGGTGGACCGCATGGTGATGGGCCCCGATGTACTTCTCGGTGAGCGCGAGGCCGCGCAGGTGCGTGGGCTCGTCGGGCACCCGGCCGACCAGATCGCCGAACACGCGGCTGGCGCTGGTCCAAAGAGGAAGGGCTTCGACCGGCTCCGCCGCCAGGGCCGCAGAGAAATATGCGTTTGCCTGCGCTTCGATCACGTCGTGACGTTCGGGAAATCTGCTTCTCAGGGCCTCGGCTCGTTCGACTCCTTCGCGAACCAGCGCGAGCGCCCGGATCGAGTCGCTCGCCGGAACCACCCGCGCGAGCTGCCGGAGCAATCGCAGATCGGCCAGCTCCACTTCTACGGCACCCGCCGGGCGAGCGCGGATCGAGGCGAGGAGGGAACGCCCCTTCTCCAGGCTCGCCAGGGCGCCCTGGCGATCGCCCAGATTGGGTTGTCCAGGGTCGCCCTGGACCTCGGCGAGACGCCGATACGCCTCGGCGAGCTCGAGGCTCAACTGCGGATCGGTCCCGGCATCGACGGCCAGACGGTCAAGGTAGACCAGACCCTGCTCCACCAGCGTCTGGCGCAACGGCGTGGCGTTGGG
Organism: Acidobacteriota bacterium; assembly: GCA_020851835.1. GTDB lineage: Bacteria > Acidobacteriota > Vicinamibacteria > Vicinamibacterales > UBA2999 > VFZN01. The sequence goes on along the minus strand of JADZBZ010000093.1, from coordinate 4,306 downwards.
CATGTTCCGGACCCGGTCGTACACGTCGAAGATCAACGTGTTGGCGAGGCGGCGGACATCGGTGAGCCCGGCCTCGGCGCGGTCGCGCTCCCGGTCCGCACGGCGCGCCTGCCACAACGCCGTGGCCGTAGCCGAGAGCACCGCCAGCACCGCCAGCGCCGACGCCGCGGTCGCGGCCGGATGCCTCCCAATGAACTTGCGGGCGCGGTACCTCCAGCTATCGGGTGCGGCCAGCACGGGCCGATGTCCCAGGTGGCGCTCGACGTCCTCGGCCAGCTGCTCGGCCGATCGATAGCGTCGCGCCGGCTCCTTGTGCAGGGCCTTGAGCGTGATCAGGCCGAGGTCGGCAGAGACGGTCGTGTCGTCGCTCCGTCCAGTGGTCCGCGCGGCGATCGCGCCGGGCCGTTCCGGCTCCACCTCGCAAATGATGCGCACCCGTTCCACGGGGTCACACCCGCTCAGATCGAACACGGGCCGGCCGCTCAGCAGCCGGTACAGCAGCGCTCCAAGCCCGTAGACGTCGGTGGCCACGGTGGTCGGCTCGCCGCGCACCTGCTCGGGGCTGGCGCTCTCGGGCGTCCACGCCTGCACGAGCGTCACGCCCGGGTCGCGCGCGCGATCGGATCGGGCCAGCAGTTTGGCGATCCCGAAATCCAGCAGCTTTGGGCAGCCGTCTTCCCCGACGAGGACATTGCTCGCCTTGATGTCCCGATGCACGATCAGATGGTCGTGCGCGTACTGGACGGCCCGGCACACGTCGACGAACAACCGCAGCCGTGCGTCGACTCCAAGCTGGCACGCATGGCAGTACACATCGATGGGCATCCCGTCCACGTACTCCATGACGAGGTACTGCAGGCCGGTGGTGGTGGCACCTCCGTCGATGACGCGGGCGATGCCCGCATGGTCCAGCGCGGCGAGGAGATGGCGCTCGCGGTTGAAGCGCTCGCGCAGTGCCTCGCTCACGAGCGCGCCCGGCGCCACCTTGATGGCCACCAGCTTGTCGAACACGTCGTCCGCACGGGCGCCAAGGTAGACGGTACCCATCCCGCCCCGACCGATTTCGCGCAGGATGCGGTAAGGGCCGAGCATCCTCCCGCTGCCGAGCTCCGCCTCCGTGCCTTCCGGAAGGGCGTCGCCGACCGCGGTGGCCGCGCCGGGTTGCGCGATCAAGGGCACGTCGAGGAACCGGCCCGCGCTCTCGTGCGCGTCGAGCAGCCGGCAGACCTCGGCGACGACCTCCGCGTCGCCGGCTGCCCGGGCCTCGATCCACGCCCGTCGCTCCGATTCGGGCACGTCGAGGGCCCGGTGCATCAACTCGATCACGCGTGGCCAGAGGTCGGGGCGCACGTTCAGCTCGGAGGCTGTCGCCAGTCGAAGAGGCGCGGCAGGCTGGAGGTGGCCACGCACGTCACCCGCGGGACGACGACGCCGGGCCAAGCTCGGCGTAGAGCCAGGCGCGCGCAACGGTCCAGTCGCGCTTGACGGTTCCAGGAGACAGATTCATCGCCTCGGCAACCTCATCGACGGTCATGCCGGAGAAGTACCGCAGTTCCACGATGCGGGCCAGGCGCGCATTGAACACCGCGAGCCGGTCGAGCGCATCATCGAGAGCCTCGACGTCGACGGCCCCGTCGGGGGCGGGTCCGGCGGGCTCGGCCGCCTGGTCGAGGGGCACGACCAGGGCGCCACCACCCCGCTTGTCACGTACGCGGCGGCGGGCGTGATCGACCAGGATGCGGCGCATGATGGTCGCCACCGCGCCGAAGAAGTAAGCGCGGTTCTTCCAGTCGGCATGTTGCTGACCCGCGAGGCGGAGGTATGCCTCGTGTACCAGGGAGGTGGTCTGGAGGGTGTGGCCGGGCCGCTCGCCAGACAGGTGGCGCGCTGCCAGCGACCGCAACTCGTCGTAGACGACGGGCATCACGCGGTCGAGGGCCGCACGATCGCCGTCGTGCCATGACTGGAGCAGCGCCGTCAGCTCGCCCGGTCGCATGCCACGCCCCTCCGACATCGGACGGATCCCTCCCGACTCAGCCTATGTCTCGGGGCGGCGCCGGTCAACGGGTGATCCGCCGTTGGGCGCCCGGCCCGATCCGTTTGCCGGAGCGATGGCGCGATGAGAGTCAAGGAGGCCCGATGCGTGCCATGGCCATGCTATTCGCACTGAGTCTCGGCATCGCGCCGGCCGCCGTCGCACAGACCCTTGGCACTTTCACGTGGCGGCTCGAGCCCTACTGCAACGTCGTCCATTTCACGGTCACGCCAGACGGCGCCGCCTATCGCCTCACAGGGTTCGACGACCAGTGCGGTGCGGGCCAGGTGCCGGCAGCGGGTGTCGTGACCCCCAACGTCGACGGCACGTTCACACTGGTGTTCTACCTGGTTGGCGCCGACGGCCGGGCCGGACACACGACCGCGACGCTGGCGCCCGGCAACTACTCCGGGCCGTGGAGTGACGACGGCGGGCTCGCCGGGACGGCGAGGTTCGGTGCCGCACCATCGCCGGCTGGTACACCGAGACCTGTCGTCGCGTTTCAACGGCGCGTGAGCGGCACCTGTCCGTCCGACCAGTTCGTGCGGGAGGTGCTCGAAGACGGGAGTGTCGACTGCGGGTCTGCGGCGGGTGGCGGCGGCGACATCACCGCTGTGATGGTCGGGAACGGGCTCACCGGTGGCGGGACGAGCGGCGACGTCATGCTCGGCATTGCCGCGGGTGGGGTCGGGTCGTTGGAGATCGCCGACGGCACAGTGGGTGCCTCTGACGTCAATCCGGCACAGGTGCAGCGCCGCCTCACCACCAGTTGCAGTGGCGCCACCTACATGACGGGAATCCTGGAGAGTGGCGTACCCTCCTGCGGCCAGGGCTCCACAATCCCGAGCGTGACGGCTCTGGGTGGCGGTGCGCTCGGCGTCAACACGGGTGGCGGCAACACGGCCGTCGGTATGTTCGCGCTCGGATCAAACACGTCGGGATTCAGCAGTACCGCCATGGGGACGGAGACACTCCGTTCGAACATCACCGGCGACTCCAACACGGCAATGGGCTTCCAGGCATTGAGGACCAGTTCGACTGGCCGCCGCAACACCGCCGTCGGCGCGTACGCCCTCTACAGTGCGACGTCAGCCGAGAGCAACAGTGCCCTCGGAGCGGGCGCCCTGTATTACAACCAGACGGGCAACAGTAATGTGGCGGTTGGACGGAACGCCTTGAATCAGAACATGCTGGGCGGCAGCAACACGGCTGTCGGCTCGGGCGCCCTGTCGAACACGACCGGCGCCGGGAACATCGCGATCGGCAGCGATGCCGGCGGGAACCTCACGAATGGTATCCTCAACATCGCCATCGGACACCCGGGAATCGCGGGCGAGACGCAGACGACTCGCATCGGCGAGAGCCAGACGCGCACCTTCATCAGCGGCATTCGCGGCGTGACGCCCGGGACGTCTGGCGCCATCGCCGTCCTCATCGACTCCAACGGTCAGCTTGGCACCGTCTCGTCTTCCCGACGAACCAAGGAGGACATCCGCGACATGGGAGACGCGAGCGCGGGTCTCTTCCGGCTCCGGCCTGTCGCCTTCCGCTACATCCAGCCCTACGCCGACGGATCAAAGCCTCTCGACTACGGGCTGATCGCCGAAGAAGTGGCAGAGGTGTATCCAGATCTCGTGGTGCGCGACCAGGCAGGCGAGGCTGAAACGGTGCAGTACCACAAGCTCGTGCCGATGCTCCTGAACGAGCTCCAGCGTCAGCAGCGGGAGATCGAGCGGCAGCGACACGCGCTGGACGAACTGCGTTCCGCACTGGCAGTCCTGTCTGGTCGTTTCGATGGGTCTCGGCCGTGAGGCTTCGGCCTCGCCCGCCCCGGCCCATGAGGTGCACGTTACCGGCCGCCACCAATCTGCAGGGCCACGCTGCCGCTGACTCCCTGAAGCTGATCGCGAAGTGCCGGCGCCGCGCCAATCGCGCGATACCCGACTCCGAAGCTCACGCGATACCTCCGGCTCAGATTCAGGAGCAGGTTGAGCTGGGGTTCCGCGATGAAGAAGTCGTCGCGGACTGCGATGCGTGTGCCCGGATCGAGCCCTCGACCGAAGCGGACCGGACGCTCGACGCGAAAGTTTGGGCGGTCGATATTGACGATGTCGCCGAGCGTGCGCGGCAGGGTTGCCGACCCGCCGCCGATCAACGCTCGTACGCCGAAGCCGATCTTGTGGTTGCTGCGCGCCAGCCACTCGATCACGGCGCCGCCGTACGCCAGCTTGAAGTCATCGTCCCGGTTGGTCAGCCAGTAGCCGCCCGCGC
>JADZBZ010000092.1 GCA_020851835.1 Acidobacteriota bacterium | reverse complement strand
GCCGACCTGGCCACGGCCGTCTACGACGAACTGCGACGCCTGGCCGGCGCGCGCCTGCGCCAGGAGCGCGGCAACCACACGTTGCAGCCGACGGCGCTCGTGAACGAGGCGTGGCTGAAGCTCGCCGACCAGCGCGCCGACTGGCAGAACCGCGGCCATTTCTTCGCACTGGCCGCCCAGGCCATGCGGCGCATTCTCGTCGACCACGCCAGACGTCGCCATAGCGCCAAGCGCGGTAGCGACCCGCACATCGTCGGGGGGGACGACATCCTCGACCTCCTGCCGAGCCCCATGCCCGACGAGCGCCTGATTGCCATCGATGACGCCCTTACCCGCCTGGCGACCCTCGACCCGCGCCAGGCCAGAGTGGTGGAACTGCGCTTCTTCGCCGGGCTCTCGGTGGCCGATGCCGCCCAGGTGCTGGAGGTGTCGCCCGCCACCGTGAAACGCGAGTGGGCGAGCGCGCGGGCCTGGCTCTTCGCCGCCATCGAGACGCCACATGGAGGATGAGTCGCTGCCGCCGGCGAACGCGGCGCACCTGCGCGTCAAGACATTGTGGCTGACCGCGATGGACCTCGACGCCGGCGCCCGCCCGGCCTGGCTCGCCGACCTCGAGCGCCGAGACCCAGCCGTCGGCGCCGAGGTGCGGCGCCTGCTCGACGCCCATCAGCGGGCCGACGCCTTCCTCGATCTGCCCGATGACGACGATGCGGACGCGGAGCCCCGGTTGCCTCCGGGCTTCGCCATCGGCCCCTTCGTGGTCGAACGCGAACTGGGACGCGGCGGCATGGGCACCGTCTATCTGGGCGCGCGCAGCGATCACGGGTTCGTGCAGCGGGTGGCTATCAAGGTGCTCGGCACCAACGTCGCCGCGGACGCGGTGGCGCGGCTGCGCGACGAGCGTCGCATCCTTGCCGCCCTCAGCCATCCGGGCATCGCGCACTTCGTGGATGGCGGGGCGACGGCCGACGGCCTGCCCTACCTGGCGATGGAATACGTGCCCGGACAGCCCGTTACCACCTACTGCGACGAGGCGCGGCTAGATCAGCCGGCGCGGCTCCAGCTGTTCCTGAAGGTCTGCGCCGCCGTCCACTTCGCACACCAGCACCTCGTCGTGCATCGCGATCTCAAACCGTCGAATATTCTCGTGACCGACGACGGTGCTCCGAAACTGCTCGACTTCGGCATCGCCAAGCTGCTGGATGCGGCCGGTGGCGGTTCTTCGTCCACGGTGCCGGTCCTGACGCCGCGCTATGCCAGCCCCGAACAGGCCACTGGCGACCAGGTGACCACCGCCACCGACGTCTACTCGCTGGGTGTGCTGCTGTACGAACTGCTCACGGGCACCGGGCCGTATTCGATGGTGATGCCCGACGCCTCGCCGCTGGCGGTCCTCGATGCGGTACGCAGCGCCGAACCCGAGCGACCGTCGGTTGGCGCGGCCGGGCGCAAGCGCCCAGCGGTCGACGGGGATCTCGACGCCATCGTGCTCAAGGCCCTGCGCAAGGTCCCGGCCGATCGCTACGGGTCGGCGGAGCAGTTCGGCGACGACGTCAAGCGCTATCTGGACCATCAGCCCGTGCTGGCGCGTCACGGGTCGGCGTGGTACGGCGCCCGCAAGTTCATCACCCGTCACCGCGCCGGGGTCGCGGCGGGGGCGGTGGCGGCCGTGAGCCTCACGCTCGCGGCTGGCGTGTCGATCCGGCAATCGCGAGTGGCCGACACCCAGCGGGCCCGCGCCGAGGCCCGGTTCAACGACGTGCGCAAGCTGGCCAACTCGTTCGTCTTCGAGTTCGACGAGGCGGTCCGTGACATCCCCGGCACCACCGCCGCCCGCAAGCTCGTCATCGCCCGCAGCCTGGGCTACCTCGAGGAGCTGGCGCGCGACGCGCAGGGCGACGTGCCGCTGCAACGCGAACTCGCGGCGACCTACCAGCGGATCGGCGACGTGCAGGGCAATCCCTACCTGCCCAACCTCGGAGAGCGGCCCGAAGCCCTCGACAGCTACCGGCACGCCTTGGGGCTGCGTGAGGCGGTGGCGTCGCGACCAGACGCCACCGACGCGGACAGCGCCGCGCTCGGCGCCGCCCTGCTCGCCACGGGAGATCTGCTCTGGGGAGACGGCGACTTCGCCGGCGCGCTGCAGCACTACACGCGCGCCACCAGCATCAACCGCGCGCTCTGGGATGAGCGCGCAGGGGACAGCGCGCTCGCCTACGCCACGGCGACGAGCATCTATAGCGTTGGGCAGGCGCTGGTCAAACTCGGACGCTTCGCCGAGGCACGTGAGGCGTACCGGCGGGCCGCCGAGACCAATCGCGACAGCCCGCTTCCGCGACACCGGCGCTTCACCGCGGTCGCCGAGATGAAGGTCGGAGACGCTCAGTTGCGGGAGGGACTCGCCTCGGCCGCCGCGGCGACCTATCGGCGGTCGGCTGCGGAGTTCGCCGGCCTCGTCGCGCGCGACCCCGGCAGTGCCACCATGCGGCGCACCGAAGCCTTCGCGCTGCACCGTGTGGCCCTGGCCGAAGCCGCGCAGGGGCATGTCGACGAGGCCTACGCCATGGCATCGCGTGCGCTGGCCGCCCAGCAGCAACTGTCCAGCGCCGACCCGGGCGACCGCCAGATCCAGGGCGACGAGGCCCTGTCTCTCAGCACCCTGAGCGGACTCGACCTGGTGGCGGGTCGCGTGGCCGACGCCCGGGCGCGCGTGACGCGCTCGCTCGCGGTCTACGACGCGAGCGCGGCGGCCGGCGCGCGCTACATCGACCTCAGAAGCGATCACGCCGTGGCGCTGCGACGGTTCGGCGACGTGCTGGACCGCAGCGGGGAACGGGCCGAGGCGCTGGCACGCTACCAGGAGGCCGCCGCCATGCTCGAGCAGGCGCCGGTCGACGCCGAGTATGCGCCCGAGATGGTGGTGACGTGCCTGCGGGTCTACTGGCTGCTTCGACGTGCCGCGACGGCGACGGACGCGGAGCGGTGGCTGACGCGAGCCCGCACGGAATGGGCCCGGACCTCGGCCGCCGGCGTCCACACGTGGATGATGGAGTTTGGCGGTGCGAGCCGGCTGGCCGATGCGCTGGTGGCGGCCGGCGCAACCGACGCCGTTGGGCCGAGTCGTTAGGGGGCCTTGGCGACCACGCCCCCTCCGTCGGGCGGCTACGGCGCGTTGAGCTCGCAGCGGTTCGCGACCGCCACTGGGCCTGGTTCCGTACGATTGATCGTCGCGTGCTACCCTGTCGCGGACCAGAATGAGGCCCCAGACCCAGGCGTCTGAAACGATCCTGCACATTCTGCGGCAACAGGCCTTGCACCGCGGCAGTGCGTTGGCCCACGCGGTCGGCGACGCCGCCGTCACCTTTGGTGATCTGTGGAACGACGTGCGAACGATCGCGGCCACCCTGGGTCGGTACGGCGTCGAGAGCCGCGACCGCTGCGCGCTCGTGTTGCCGACCGGCCTCGACCTGATCCGCTTGATATTCGCGGTCCAGTTGCGGCGCGCGGTACCCATCGTGCTGAATCCCGATGTCGCCGACGTCGTCACGGCGGGGCGCCTGGCGCGCCTTCGTACCGCGCTCGTCGTGGCCGAACCCGACCGGGCCGCGCGTCTCGAGAGCCAGGTGTCAACCTCTGGCGGGCGTGTTGTCGTCGCCGGCGAATTGACTCGCCCTCGGAGCGCTCCCTTGGTTGCGGCCTGGCCTGAGCCGAACGATATCGCGTACCTGCAACTCACAGCCGGGACCACCGGCGAGTCGCGCGCGGCCGTCGTAACGCACGCAAGTCTGATGGCGTCTCTCGAGGGGAGTCGCCGTCGGCTCGGGATCACCGATACCGACGTGTTCGCCAGCTGGATTCCACTCCATCACGATTTCGGCCTGGTCCGATTCGTCTTCGGCTCAGTCTACGCTGGCTGTCCGTCTCATCTGGTGCCGCTCTCGTTGACGAACCTGCGGCCGTGGTTGGAGACGATGGATCGGGTGCGCGCCAGCATCACTGGTGGACCCGACATCGGCTACCGCACGGCGGCCCAGCTCGTCAGCTCCAAGGGCCTCGACTTGTCCTCACTGCGCGTCGCGACCAATGGGGGCGAAGGCGTTCGGCGCAGCACAATCGAGATGTTCGAATCACGATTCGGTTTGCCAGGTGTCATCCGGCCGGGTTACGGTCTCGCGGAAGCGACCCTTGCGGTCACGTGCGTCGCGCCGGGAGAGGCGCTCTCGGTCGACGCCGCCGGCACGGTCGGCTGCGGGGCACCGCTCGACGGTGTCACGCTGCGAATTGCCGATTCCGACGGTCGGCCGGTCGGTCCCCTGACGGAAGGGGAGATCCAGGTGCGTGGCGCCTGCGTCTTCGCCGGGTATTTCGACGACGAACCCCAGAGCCGGTCCACGCTTCGCGGCGGCTGGCTGCACACCGGCGACATCGGCTGCCTCGACGAGTCCGGTCGGCTCTTCGTGAAAGGGCGTGCGCGGTCGTTGATCAAGCGTGGCGGGGCAGCCCTGGCGCCAATGGAGATCGAAGAGGTCGTCGATGGCATACCGGAGGTCCGCGTGTCTGCGGCGGTCGGCCTCGCCGGGCTGGAGTTCGCGGTCGAGGAGCGGCTCGTGGTCGTCGCCGAGCTCCGAGGCGAGTCCGTTTCGGATCCCGCGGATGCCGCGGCGCTCACCTCGCGCATCGCTCAACACGTGGCGCAGCGGTTCGGTGTCATGCCGTTTCAGGTGCTGCTCGTCGAGCCCGGCGGGATTCCGTTGACGGCGAGCGGCAAGGTCCAGCACGCCGAGGTGAGCGCGCGCCTGCGCTCCGGACGGCTCGCGGAGTCGTTCTTTACCGACTGACGGAGGTGGTCGAGTTCGGCGCCTGGCGCAGCAGCGACAACGTGGACAGCCAGATCTGCCCGGGGGCACGCGTGAGGTAGTCCTCGAGCCACCGGGCGGCCGCGGCCGCGTGGGCGTTCTCGATCGCTCTGGCGCCCGGACCACTCGGTACCGGCAACGCCGGGCCGACATCAATTCCGATCTCCCCGTCTGGCCGCCAACTGGCCACGATGGGGGTGACGGGCACGCCCGTCACCCGCGCGAGCATGAAGGCGCCCCGCCGGAGCACGATGTCACGTCCCAGGCATGTCACCGAACTCGCGTGAGTGCCACCCGGGCCGTCGGGGACGGCGAGCACCGCCGCGCCGGCGCGCAATTCGTCGATGGCGCCCTTCAATGCCGCCGCTCGTTGCTCGATCGTTTGAAGGGGCAGGTCCCGAATGACCAGCAGCCGCAGGCCAGCCCCGCGCAGCGCCATTCCGACACCGAACACCGCCCCGACGTGCCAGGTGACGAACAATCGGGATTCACGGTGGCGTACCTCGGCGCACGTTCGCGCCGCGCCTGGCGTCAACAGTCCCCACAGGGCATCCGGTCCGCGGGACCGCGCGATCGCGATCGCGACCTGGTTCCTGAACCGCCCGGCGGCAATCTCTTGCGCGACCTGTGCCGCACGGCCGGGAGGCATGTCGCTGAAGAGAGACCGAACGGCGCGCGCCGTCGGTCCCGTCCGGGAGAGCCGCTGGGCCCAGCCCCCCAGCGCACCTGCATATTTCATCGTCGCGGCGATGCTGGTGTCCGCCATCGTGAGGGCCAGATGGTGAAAACCTGCCGACAGCATGCGTTCCCATCGCGGCCGCGAATCGACCGTCCAATCGTACTCGGCGGCCGTATACGGGTTCGGGGATGTCATGGCGAGCGTCGACTTCCCGGATCGATCCGGGTCAGGTGACGTGCGAGCGACGCGATCGTGACCGGTCCCTGGCCGAGCAGTTCGGCCGGTAGCGACGTTCCGAACTCCGCTTCACATGCGAGGATCAGGTCGACGAGGGCGATCGAGTCGAGTCCTGCCCCCCCAGTCCCCAGCGGGATCTCGTCGTCGGCCGGGCTGCTCTTGCACGTCGCAGGCGCGATCTGCTGGAGAAGAGCGCGAATCCTTCGTGCTGCCGCGTCGGAATTCACCGCGTCAGTGTATGTCAAAGCGGGAAGGCGCTACTCGTAGCGCAGCGTCAGCCTGCTTCCGCGACATCGGGCAGATCCGGGCGCTGCGGCGTTCGGGCCGTCCACACCGTGGTGCCGAGATTCATCAGTTCCTGGTTGAAGTCGTAGACGTGCCGGCTTCGAGAGTATGCTCGCCTTCGCGGAGCGCGTTCTGCCGCGCGCGGCCGACCCTCCGATGTCGGAAAGGAGGGTGTGGTGGACCAGAACATCGCCAGTTGGAACCGGACGGCCGCCTGGCTGAGCCACCTCGCCGCGATCCGAGTCGCTGGCTTGGATTGGAAGGCCTTCGCCTACTCGTCTTCGGGCGTCCGGTCCTGAGGTCGAGGCAGCTTCGCCTTCCAGCTTCGGCCCGGCCCCTCTTCCCAAGCCAGCAAGTAACCGATCGTCCATCAGCTCGAACCGTCGTTCTGGCTTCGGATTCCGGATCAGTTCGAGAATCGCGCGGCGCCACACGTCGACACGTTCGCCGAGTCGTCGCGCCTGTCGCACTCGCGACAGGACCACGATGGCCTCTGTGGGTCTGCCGAACAGGAAGTCCTCGTCGTGAGTCAGGAACAGCACGTCTTTGTCGAAGAGGCGCCGCCTGACCTGTTGGTCGGGTGTACCCCGCAAGCCCAGCGTGATGATGTGCTCGACGTCTTCGCCATCTCCCTTGAGGCTGCGGTACAGCGCGAGGGGAAAGTCCTCGTCGAGCAGGATCTTCAAGATGCCTGGCGCACCGCCGGAGGCAGGTGCGCGGCGACATGGGCGGCGTAGGCGAGGGCGGCACGGACTTGTTCAGTCGACAGCTGGTACTCACTGACGACGGTCTCGACCGTTTCGCCCGCGGCGATCAGTCCGACCACGGTAGCCACGTCCATCCGGGTCCCGGCGACGCAGGGCTTGCCGAACCGGACGTCCGGACTCATGGTAATTCCCGGGAAAACTTCCATCTGGTCACCCATTCTGGCTCGACTCTAGCATGCATTCTGCTTGCGCTCTGGTATTCTGTACGGCTGGCCTGGAGGCAGCCATCGCGTGCGGGACGACATGGCCAAGGTAGTGGCTGAGCGCCCTCGACGCGGGCACGGGAACGCGAGTAAGAAGACCTCGGGGCCGTGGATCCGAACCTACGATCCCCAGCAGGACTACGACGGAGCCAGTCGACACCCCGTCGCACGCGGTCGCCAGTACGGGTACAACGCCAAGGAGTTTTCGGATCTGATCAACCCGCTCAAGCGCTTCCTGCGCTCGTGCATCGGGAAGCCATGGGTCAAGGTCCACAGCGAGCTGTCACCGAAGCTGGATCGACGCAGCGTTGCGGGTTCCCACATCTGCGACCACGTCATGTAAGAGGTCGAAACCGACTGCAACATCGGCCCCGGCCGCGTCGCGTACTCGAACCGACGGCGCTGGCTGAACACCGAGGTGCCGGTCGACGGGCTCTACGTGCATCCGAAGACCGGGATCGTTCGCGAACAGCGTCGCCGACGCCCTCGCTGATTGGGCTCAGTTTCTGAGTGACGTCGATGCAACAGGCGGCGCCAAGTCGTTGAGCTGAAATACGTTGGGAATGTTGGTGGACTAGAACCGCGTCGGTTGGAACCGGGTCACGAGCTGGCTGCTGGATCTCGACCTGCTCCGACGTGGAGCCGTGACCGTGCAAGAGCGCTCGAGACGACGGTGACGTTGCGCTGAAGAATCCTGCCAGCGCCGGTGAGCCGCCGGCACGTGCGATCGGCGTCTCGAGCGGGACGCCACCCAATGCCTCCCGCGTACGCATTCCCTGCGACCCGCGTCGGCCCTGCTGTACGCACGGCGTCACGATCGTCGCGGCCGTCACCGCGATCGAGGACGGAATCGAGCCCGTCTCGGGCCGGCACGACGCTCGCCTCTGGCCGGCCTATGGCCCTGCCGTCAGCCGCGGTTTGTCGACGACGAGTTCGACGCATTCCGGCGGTGCGGCTGGCACGCCGGTGGGTTCGCGCGCTTCCGCTGCACGCGTTGCCGGGAGGAGCGGCTGGTGGCCTTCTCGTGTAAGGGCCGCGGGTTCTGTCCCTCGTGTGGCGGACGTCGCATGACGGAGCGCGCGGCGCACCTGGTGGATCACGTCTGGCCAGAGGTCCCCATCCGACAGGGGGTGCTCACCCTGCCGCCGCGCGTCCGCTACGCCCTGGCCTGGCGCCACGACCTGTGCACCGCCGTGGCCGGCGTGCTGTTCCGCGCGGCTGAGCGCCACCTGCGAACCTGGGCCCAATCGCGTGGACTGGGACAGGCGCGGAGCGGCGCCATCATCGTCGTGCAGCGCTTCGGGGGTGCACTCAATCTGAACGTCCATTTGCACGCGCTCGTCCTCGACGGTGTGTTCGCGCGCGCCGGGGATGGCCGGCTGCGATTCCACCGGGCGCCGACACCCACCGCGGCTGACGTGGCGGATGTGTTGGCGACGATCGCGCCGCAGGTGCGGGCGCGGCTGGCGCGGGCGGGCCTGGACGACGACGCCGGGGCGGACGCCTGTGCCGACGCCGAGCCGGGGCTGGCCGGGCTGGCAGCGGCGTCGGTCCAAGGCGTGCTGGCGTTGGGCGGCGTGGCCGGGCGCCGGCCGCAGCGGTTGGGCCACGGAGTCGGACGGACGCAGGACGTCGCATGCCCCGCGGCGAGTCCCGACCGACCCCATGCTCGGTGGGAGGGCTTCGACCTACACGCCGGGGTGGTGGTGCCCGGCCATCGTGCGCGGCAGGAGCGCTTGTGCCGGTACGTCCTGCGCCCGCCCGTGACGGGCGAGCGCCTGTCGGTGGCGGCCGACGGGCAGGTGGTGCTCCGGCTTCGCCATCCGTGGGCCGACGGCACCACGCACGCCGCCTTCGCACCGACGGCATTCCTCGAGCGGCTGGCGGTGCTGGTGCCTCGGCCGCGGGTCAATCTGCTCCTCTACCACGGCGTCCTGGCGGCGCTGGGCGGACTTGATGCGGCGGGCGTTTGAGGTCGACGTGCTGGCCTGTCCGCGGTGTGGGGGGCGGCTGCGGCTGGTCGCGCTCCTTGAGGCGGGCGACGTGACGGCGCGGATCCTGCGGCACCTGGGCCTGCGGTCGGACGTACCCGCGGCGCGCCCCGCACGGGCGCCCCCGCTCTCTAGCGGCGACGAGTCCTGGTGAAGCGTCGCCCTCGCTCCGGACAGCAACCGTGGTTCGGAGCTGCCCCCGCATGAGTCGATACACCCTGCACAGCGCGGCCGCGTGACGGGCCAGCCGGAGGCTTGTCTCGCCACTTTGAAGCCCGCGGCGCGATTGCATCAGCGCCAACGCTGCGGACGGTGCGGGTGTTCATCCGCCCTGTGGCGCTGGTCATCCGCCGCGGTGGCCGGGCGAATCTTTGACGAATCAGGCCGGGCCAGGTCCGATAACGCGGATTCCGTTGACCCGCGGACCCGTTCATAGCGACTATCGTCTCGAGGACGCGATATGGGGCCAATCATGTCACCTGCGATCATCGCGTCCTCGTCCGGGCTTCGGCGAAACCTCGTCGTAGCTCGCGTAGAGTTCGTTCGCGAGCGGAGGCGGGGCCGCCAGCGCCGATGGCGGCGACAACTTCGTACGGGCCGAGGAGTGTGCCGGGTGTCAGGGACATCGCCGCCAGTGGAGGAGATGGCCGGGATTATAGCTGGTCCCGGCGGCTCGGACGCCCGAGTCCTCGTCGGCGCCGGAAGATCGGTTCCTCGGGCTGGTGGCTTCAGGTGCGAATGGTTGGGACGGCGTGACGCTCGTCCGGCTTAGACGAGAGTCTGGACGACGTCGCGAAAGCGCTCGACATCACCGAGATCCGTGCGGAGTACGCGAACCACGATGGACGGATCCAGGCGCGCGTAGTCGTGCACCAGGATGTTGCGGAAGCCCACCATCGAGGCCAGGGCGATGCCCAATGCGGGCGGCACGAGACCCGCCTCCGCGAGAATCTCGAACGACTCGGCCCCGGTTTCCGGCACCCGCAGGCGCCGATCCGCCACGATGTGGTCCGCGACGTCCATGCACGTTTCGATGGCCAGGTGCAGCGTCCGTTCCACGATGCGTTGTGTTTTCCAGTCCTGTCGGTACGCGTCGACCTCGATGCCGCGGTACGGCGCCAACTGTTCGAGATACGTCTCCAGCAGCGCGAGCCGACGGAGCACGAGATCGCGGTCAACCATGGCCGCGGCGCTCGGTCAGAATGCGGTGCTCACGAATCCGGAAGTCGTGAAATTGTCGAATCGTCAGTGATTCGTAGCGGTGGCGGGCGTGCGGATCCCGATCGACCAGTACGTGGCGGCTACCGAGCACCCGGCCCGACACCGACAGGGGCGCTGTATTCAGCAGAACGACGTCGACCGCGTCGGTAGCCAGCTGCCGCGCGGCGGCGCGGGCTACCGAAAGTCGAACGGTATCCCCATCCGCGTCGGGCGCCACGTAGATGGCGATGTCCACGTCGCTGCGTGGCGTGAGCTCGCCGGTGGCGGCACTGCCGAACAGGTAGGCGAAGAGCACATCCGGAGACGCCCTGGAGATCGACTCCCCGAGGCCGACCAGTCGAGCGTCGAGATCGCGGGGCAGCGTGAGCTTCAACGCCACGACGCCAGTATAGTCTTCACGGCAGGAACAAGGCTTGGCGACTCGCCAGCGCAGGTGGCCGCGTGATCCTGCGGCGCGATGCTATCCGTGCTTCGTCAGGCCGACGGAATCTCGATCACGGCGATTCCCCTGCGCCGCGCCAGCGCGAGCAGCTTCTTGTCGGCCGACGCCAGCAGGCCTTCGCGCTCGGCGAGCGCGAGATACAGACAGTCCGGGACCTTGTGTTCCAGCCCGAGCGCCAGGTTCAACGCCGCCGGCACGGGGGTCTCGTCGTCCGCCAACCCGATGACGCCGTCGGCGATGGCGTCGAGCATGGCCGCCAACGCCGCCGCGGCGTCGAGGGCTGACAACCCATCTGCCGCCACTTTCTGCCGCAGCGCTGATGCCACCTCGATCGTCATCAGGCGAGGCGCCAGCCATCGCAAGGAGCGTTCAATCGTGGCGAGGCTCTCGGCCGTGCCGGCTTCGGGCACGACGACCTTGATCAGGACGGAGGCGTCGAGCACGCCGCTGGCGGGCTGCGTGTCAGCCCCGCCGGTCGCGATCCCGGCGGATCAGCCGGGCGCTGTCGAGGGCGGGGGCTGCCGCCTTGCTGCTGGCCGGGCGAATCTTTGACGAATCAGGCCGGGCCAGGTCCGATGGGCCGCAAGGATCTCATGCCGCAGGTCGCCCGGAGCGCCATGGCTCTCGACCCCAACGAGAAGGATGGCCGCAACTTCCTGGCCATCTACCACCAGTGGCGGGGTGAGTATGCCGAGTCGGAGGCCCTGCTGCAGTCGATCCTGGATGCCGATCCGCTGTTCTTCCCCGCGCGGTCCAACATCGGCGAGAACCAGCGGCAGGTGGGCGACGCGGCGGGCCCCATTCGGGAACAGGAGAAGCTCCTGGAGCAGGACCGGAGAGCATCATGGCGCTGACGACCATGGCCCAGGCCTACATGACTGATGACCATGCCGCTAAAGCGCGCGAGGCCCTGACCATGGCGCGGGACCTCGAGCCCGCCAATTACCTGGTGCGGCTGCTCCGGGCGTTGCCGCTGGCCGTGGAGGGTCGTCGCGAAGAGGCGCTGGCCGCCATGGACGACGGTGTGCTCAAGTACGGTGAGTTCATCATCGCCGCCTGCAATGTCGCCGAGTTCTACGCGGTGCTCGGCAATCGGCCCAGGGCCCTGGAGTGGCTCGAGCGCGCCGCGCGAGCCGGCGACGAACGCGCTGAGTGGCTGGAGCGGGATCCGCCGCTGGCGGGCGTGGCGACGAGCCACGCTTCCGAGCGATCCTCGATGGGATCCGATACCGACGGCGGGAGGGCGCGGAAGCAGCCCGGTAAGACAGCCCGCCGATACACCGGCGTTCCCGAAGTGACGAGATGGCGGGGCAGCCCGCGGCCGGGTTCATCACGGCGACTCTGCCGTCGTCTGCCGGGCGCGCTCGCGCTCCCCTGTCTCCACCAGATCGAAGTTGTCCCGATAAGCGTCCACGGCCGCCCGGCGTAACGCCACCTGGACGGCGCCGTCCCACCACACGGTGAAGCCCGGATCGTGCATCCGCGCCCACCACCGCGCCAGTTCGTCGCGCCGCGCGGCGGCACTCATGCCCACCCGCATGTCGGCCGGCGGCTTGATCGTCGTGGCGTCCGCGCTGGTGGCGAGTCGTACGCCAGGGAGCGAGAAGACTTGCTCCCATATGAAGTGATCGCTCCAGCGGTCCGGCGGCGCCGCTCGCCAGCCGGCCGGCAGCCGGCGGTAGAGGTCCATGGTATGCGCGGCCCCGGTCAGGCTGATGGTGTTGCGCCGCGGGTGCAGGTGCCACCTGACGCATCGCTCGTCGGACAGATCGGTCGGGCGGGCGATCGGTTCCCCGTCGACGCCCACGAATACCGGAAACGGGTGCGCGAAGTCGTGGTCCGCGAGCAGGCCGAGCATCGTTTCGACGTGTGTGGGCAGGAAGAGGTCGTCATCGCCGAGGTAGGTGACGACGGGCGCCGTCGTGGCCGACACCACTTCATGCCGCAGGACCTCGTTTCGCCCCTCGCCCTTTGGCCGATCGACGAAGCGCACACGCGAGTCGGTCCGGCACAGGTCCGCCATCACCGCACGCGTGTCGTCACCGACGCCGTCTCCAAGGACGACGATGTCAAGGTCGGGAATCGTCTGCTCGAGGGCGCTCGCGACCGAGAGGCCGAGGGTGGATGCATGGTCGTGCGTTGGGATCACGACCATGGCCGCCAGCCCCGTCACCATCGCCAGGGGACCAGCTCCCGGGCCGCGGGGCTGTCGTAGGGCAGGTCCAGGGCGTCGGGCTCGGAGTAGTTGTAGGGCGAGGTCGGCATGTTGATGATGAAGGCCTCTTCGGTGCCGATGACCTTCCAGCCGTGGTAGAGGTTCGGCGGAATCACGAGCAGACCGGGATTGCGTTCGGAGACCTTGAACTCGTTGAGCACGCCTTCGGTGGGAGAGCCGATCCGTCCGTCGAAGACGACAATCGACACCAGGCCCTTCACGACGAACAGCCGATCCGTGCTGCTCTGGTGCAGTCCCCACGCGCGAATCCGGCCCGGTTCGGTCGTCGTGACGTGCACGTGCACGATCGGCGCAACCACCTCCGGCCAGTCCGTGCGCGCGATCTCGGCCACGGTGCCGTCTTCGTGCGGGACCGGGCGCGTCGGCCGGAATCGTACGCCGTCGATGGGCGTGGCGCGCAGGCGGCCGGCGCCGTCCACGGCCGAGTGTTTGGCGACGAGCCGTTCGCGTCCACGGACCGCGGTCTGACACCGAGTCGGGTCCGCGGGGCGGTTCAGGCATGGAGGGGCTCCTTCGAGGCGGTTGGTGTCATTGGCGGAGAGAGCGAGTGGACCAGCCGCGCCGGAGGTGACCGTCCCGGGCACGCGTGAGGCGGCGGCCTGGCCCGCCGCCCACGCTATCACGGTGGGATCGACGCCGCGATCAGCACGAACTCCGCGCGCGGACGGGAGTCCCGACCAGGCCTGCGCGCGCATATCCGCCGCGCCCGTGCTGCGCTACCAAGCCCGACGATGCGCACCCGGCTGTCTCTCACATGCCTCGCGCTCCTGCTGATCGCCCCGGCGGCACACCGCCTCGCCCAGCGGCGAAGCCCCGTTGGGGACTGGACGCACCACGGCGGTGATGCCGGCAGCACCAAGTACGCGCCGCTGGACCAGATCACGCCCGCGAACGTCGGCTCGCTCCGCATCGCGTGGCGACGGCCCGCCGTCTCCCGAGGCATCACCGCCGCCCACCCGAAGCTCGTGGCCCCCCGCAATTTTCGCGCGACGCCGCTCGAGGCCGACGGGATGCTCTTCGCCTCCAACGCCATCGGCCTCGCCGAGGCGGTCGAGCCCGAGAGCGGGCGCACCGTCTGGACGCAGGAGGTTCCGCCGCGCGAGGTCGCGGGCCCCGGCGCAAGCCTTACGGGGGCGGCGGATACCGGACGAATCCCGGGGTGAAGGCCAGTGATTCTTACCGGACTCGCGACTCTGGGTTGACGCCACTATTGATGCGCATCGCTTGAGCGCGATCGACGCAACCCTGGCGCGTAAGTGTTTTCGTGGGAGTGGTGGACCAGAACCGCGCCAGTTGGAACCGCGTCACGAGCTGGCTCCGGGATCTCGAACTGCTGCGACGTGGAGCCGTGACCGCACAAGAGCGCGCGAGACGACGGTGACGTTGCGCTGAAGTTCCCGCCAGCCGGTGAGTCGCCGGCGCGGGCGACTGACGTGTCGTGGGGGCACGGCACGCTGTGCCTTCGCCGTACGCAATCCATGCGACCCGTGTTGGCCCGGCCGTACGCACGGCGTGACGACCGTCACGGCCGTCACCGCGATCGAGGCCGGAAACGACGACGTCGAGGGCCCGCACGACGCTCGCCTCTGGCAGGCCCATGGCCCTGCCGTCAGGAACGTATGCGCCGCGCGGCTGCGTCGGTGCTGTACCAGGTGGTGCGCGACCACGACCAGACGTTCCGGGCCGAAGTGGCGGGTGTGCGCGACGGGGGTGTCTGGCGTCGCGTCCCCCGGGCTGCGCCCTTTGCCATTTCTCCATCGAGGCGTCGACGTATGGTATACGTAGGGCATGGTAAAGACGAGCGTGTACCTACCGCCGGAGCTCAAGCGAGCGCTCACGCGTCTTGCGCGGCAGCGCGGACGCAGCGAAGCCGAGGTGTTGCGCGAAGCCGTCGCACGTCTGGCCGCCGAGGCCGAGCCTCCGGCCCCCAAGCTGCCCTTGTTTCGTACGACCGGCGCGTCGATCGCCCAAGACATCGACCATGCGCTGGAAGGCTTCGGGCAGCGGTGATCGTGCTCGATACGGGCGGAGTGTATGCCGCCCTCGATGCCAACGAGACGCTGCACGGCCGTGCGGTCGCGGCGTTCACCGCCGCGAAGCCGCCGCGCGTGCTGTCGCCCTTCGTCCTCGCGGAACTGGATTACCTGATTGCGACGCGAATCGGCCACCGGGAGCAAATGGCTCTCGTCGACGAGGTCACACGGGGCGTCTACCAGCTCGAGGCGTTCTCGTCAGACGATCTCGATGAGGTGCGTCGCCTCATGCAGCGATACGCCGATCTTCATATCGGGGTGACCGACGCGTCGGTCGTCGTTCTGGCCAATCGCCACCGGACGGTCGACGTGCTGTGCACCGACGAGCGTCACTTCCGCGCGCTTCGAGGTGCGGGCGGCAAGCCGTTTCGACTACTGCCATCCGACGCATGAGCCGGCGCGGACGCGTGCCGGGGACGTATCCTGTCGGAGCATCCCTGTCCGAGGCGACGGTTGTCGCCTGGACGAACGGTACGACGGGTAACACCAGCCTGCACGTCGAGCGTCAGCCGGTGGCGAGGTGATGATGAAACGCGAGCTCTTGGTACGGATGCGTGGGTGCTGGAGCCGGGGGGCCGTCGCCGTTCTGGTGGCGCTCTCGGCGGCGGCCGGCGTGGCCGGTTGCAGTGAGAAGCCTGTACAGCAGGCGGCCTCCGCCTCCGCGGCGGTGCGCTACGAGATGAAGGGGAAGGTCGTCTCGGTCGACAGGCAGAAGAAGCAGCTGACGATCGATCACGAGGACATTCCCGGATTCATGGCATCGATGTCCATGGCGTATCCTGTCAGGGACGCGCGTGAGCTCGATGGCGTGTCGGCGGGCGACGCTGTGACGGCCACCCTCGTGTCGCAAAACGGTTTGTACTGGCTCGAGAAGGTGACCGTCACGAAGAAGAACGTGGCGCCCTGAGGGCTCACCACTCGAGCGACGAGCGTGTCTGATACTCCGTGACGCGTGTCTCGAAGAAATGCTTCTCCGTTTTCAGATCCATCGCCTCGTTCATCCAGGGGAAGGGGTTTTCGGCTGCCGGGAACAGCGGGACGAGCCCGGGTTGCGTGCACCGCCTGTTGGTGATGACGTGCATGTACTCGGCGCAGACGTCCGCGTTGAGGCCGAGAAGGCCGCGCGGCATCGTGTCGCGGCCGTAGGCGGCCTCGAGCGCGCAGGCATCGCCCAGCATCTGGCGCACCTCGTCCTGGAGAGCCGGCGTCCACCTGTAGGAGCTCGAGGTCAGCACCCTTCCTGACGAAGGCCGGGAAGTACCGGGAGTAGTCGACATCGGGCGTGCCGCCTCCGGGCAGGGCGAAAGCCGTGGCCTCGCGCGCGAGGTCGTCGAGCTGCGGGCGGGCGGCGACGCAGGTGTAGTCGGGATCGAGATCGATGAGGGCGCGGGTCGCCATGATCGTCGCAACCTGAGAAGCCTTTCGGCGGACACATCGACCAGGCCGTCGCAGGCGTGTGCGATCCGCTGGCCTTCCCGGTGGAATGCGCACACCAGTGGCGCTCGCACTGCGGATGGCTCGCCGCTCACGGTTGCTGCAGTCAGCTCCGGTCTTGCCGCGCGTGGCGGCGCCCCGGATTCCCTCTTTCGCCCGGCTGGGCGAGGCGTCATTCGGCCGGAAGCGAAACGCACAGCCGATAGTCGAGGACGAACTCTTCGAAGAACTGGGGCTGATGCGTCCGGTACACGGCGGAGCCAAATCTGAAAAGGTCGAGGGCAATGTCGCGAAACCGTGTCTCCCCCTTCGCTTCCCATCGCCGCACGAGGTCCAGCCCTTCGTCGGCCAGATCCGTGGCGTCGTGGACTTCGTCTGGAAGCGGCGTCGCATCTCGATGCAGTGACAACCGGCCGGCAAGCGTGCGGCAGAGCACGTGACGCGCCTTGAGAGCGACGGCAGCGGCATCGACAGCGCGGCCTTCGAGATCCTTCATGAGGGCGAGAGCGCGGCGGGCCGAAGCCGATGCGAGCGAGCCGGTGGAATCGAGAGCCCCGGAGGCGTACGCATCAGCGAGGTTCGTGCAGACGGCCGCCAGGAGGTACGACCTGTCGCGGATCGCCGCCGACTGATCGTGATCGAGCACCGCTTTCGCCTGTGTGAACGCGTCGATGGCGGCCTGGACGTCTGTTCCGAGCGCCTGCAGCGCGAGTCCGCGATTCTGGAGCGCTATCGCAAGGCGCCGCGGGAACCGCTTGTCGACCTGGAGAGGCAGCGCTCGCAGCAGGATGATGGCTTGGTCGAAGGCGTGGACCGCGAGCGTGACGCGGGAGGAGCCTCCCAGGCGCATGAGCGCCTCCGCGCGGTTGAGCCAGCACGCCGCGAGGCCGTAG
The DNA here is from genome assembly GCA_020851835.1 of Acidobacteriota bacterium. GTDB lineage: Bacteria > Acidobacteriota > Vicinamibacteria > Vicinamibacterales > UBA2999 > VFZN01. The sequence continues at coordinate 12,029 of JADZBZ010000092.1, read as the reverse complement.
CGGAACTGTGGAACGGCGCCGACCGGGAGACGCTTGCGGAGTTCGAGAGCCTCATCAAAAAAAGAAACCGCCAGGTCGACAGATTCGAGCCGGCCGTCGCTCATCAATCCGATGCCGCGCTTCATCAACGTCGAGGCCTGGGCTTCGATGTGCTGGAAGGATGGGAAACCCTCCACTAGCTGCCCGCCGTGGGCTTCTCAACGAGCGCGAACACCGGGTCCTGCCGGAGCGCCTCGCGGATGTCCTGGACGTGCGCCGCCTCGATTACAACCTGCTTCCGTGCGAAGTCTTCGAGCACAGGATCCCCCGTGACGCGCGTCAGGAACTCCTGATAGGCATCGAGCGCCTGTTGCTCGACGTCAATCGCCTCCGCCAGAGCCTCCTCCGCGCTTATAGGCTCGCCGCTGAGGACGAGATCGACGTGGAGGGTCGGGACATGCCCCAGGGATTGAATCTGCCTCGCCAGCGCTTCGGCGTGTTCCAGGGTTTCCTTGAGCGCGTTCTCGAAGAACTTCTCGGCGCGGCGCCGGCCCCTTCCGCGCAGGCGGAAGCGCATCTGGAAGTACCGGAGGAACGCCTCGGTTTCCTCGGCCATCAACCGGTTCAGGTCGCTTATTACGTCAGCGCGCACGCCGTTCACCGTCAAGTCCTCTCTCAAATGGCCCGTCCAAGTTCGGCGGCGAGGCACCGGCCCTTGCAGACCTCGCAGTTGCCGTCGTCCGGACAGTCGCCGTGCGAGCTGTGAAAAAGCGCGAGCACGGCCTGCGCGACAGGATCGCCCGAAGTAAGGAGCCGGGTGAAGCGCGCCAGCCGCTCACCAGTCTCATCGCTGATGAGGTGTTCGATCTTGCAGCTATCGATATCCGCCTGCGGTTCAGGCGTGCCGAGCACCTCCGAAAGGAACGTCTTCACGATCAGCCGCTTCGCCATGACTGCCTGCGCGGCCTTCTGGCCCGTGTCGGAGAGCTTGACCATGTGATGCTCGTCTGTCTCGACGAGCCCCCGCCTCTTCAACGCCCGCAGCGTGATGGACACGCTTCCACGCGTGATGTCGAGCCGCCTGGCGATATCCGATACTCGCGCCCATCCGCCGTAGGTGGCGCCGACGCCGTAAATCGCGAGGAGATGATGGGCGGCGCTGTGCGTCAACTCGTTCGCGTCGAATTCCTTCCAAGTCTCCATGGTGGTGACTATACATCACGAATGCTTGACACATAAAACGGTTGGATGTACGGTATTCCGAATTTGAGACTGAGTCTCAGTTGAACGGCCGACGCCGACGAATACAGGCGCCGCCACGTCACCGTTTCCGGAGCCATTCATGACACGCAAGGCCTTACGCAAGAGGCGCCAGCAAGTTCCCCCCAAACCACCGGTAACCGCCCACCTCCAGGGTTCACCCTGGATCACGGTTGGGACTCTTCTCGCGTCGACGGCGCTGACGGGATTTCATCCCGCATCTGCCCGGGCGCGCACGCTTTCCGGTCCGGCGTTACCGGTCTTTGGCGCCTTCATCCCCGGTGAAGGCCAGAGCGGCGTCCAGGTTCCGGCGACCTACCGCTTCGACATCGCCCCAGGATCTTTCGGCGACGTGCTCGGCGCGTTCGAGCGCGTGACGGGCATCCGTGTGACGCTGGCGATCGCCTCCATCGAGACTCTCCAGTCCCCGGGCGCATCCGGCGTCTTTACCGCCGAGCAGGCGCTCCGAGCCCTGGTCCACGGCACCAGCTTGCAGTTCCACATCACCTCGCCAACCTCCGCCACGCTCGATCTGGCTGCCCTCTCCGAATCCGTGGACGTGACAGCGCGCCTGCCGGTGTCGTCTCCGAAGTACACGCAGCCGCTGCGCGATACGCCGCAGACGCTCGTCGTGATTCCGGAAGCGGTCCTCCAGGATCAAGGGGCCATCACCCTTCGCGACGCGCTGCGCAACACGCCCGGCATCACGCTGACGGCCGGCGAAGGCGGCGCGGCGCCGGGGGACAACATCCTGATCCGCGGGTTCAGCGCACGCAATGACGTCTACATCGACGGCGCGCGCGATCCGGGTGTCATCAGCCGCGACACGTTCAATATCGAAGCCGTCGAGGTCACGAAAGGCCCGTCGTCGGTGACGGCGGGGCGTGGCTCGACGGGTGGCTCGGTCAATCTGGTCACCAAGTCGGCGAACCTCCGGGACTCGAGCGAGGTCCGGCTTTCGGGCGGCAACGCCGATCAGAAGCGCGGGACGATCGACATGAACCGGCGTCTGAGCGACACCATGGCCGTGCGCATGAACGGCATGTGGCAGAATTCCGGCGTCCCCGGCCGGGACGATGTGAAGAGCAAGGGGTGGGGGTTCGCGCCGTCCATAGGCTTTGGCCTCGGTCGGCCGACGACGGTGAACGTCGAGTATCAGCGTCTCGAGCAGGACAACATCCCCGACTACGGATTGCCCGCCACGCTGCCCGGGCTTGCCGTCACCGAGGGGAAGACGGTCGACGATCTCGACTTCAGCAACTTCTACGGCCTGGTGTCGCGCGACCACGAGAAGGTCACCTCCGATCTGGTGACGACGACCGTGGAGCACCGCTTCGGGTCGCGGAACAGCATCCGCAACCTGACGCGATACGGCCGCAACAGTCTCGACCGGGTCGTCACGCCTCCGCGTGCGGCAACGGCGGCCAACGCCGGCGCGGATCCCGGCTACGATCCGTCGATCCCCCAGATCCGGCGGACCGACACGAAGTATCAATATCGCGACGACAGGACGATCGCCAACCAGACGGATGTCACGACGCGATTTGCGACGGGCTCAGTCGGGCACAGCGCGGTCGTTGGCGTCGAACTCGCGCACGATCGGCAGCCGAGCCATGCCGCGACGGACCTGTTCACCTACGGACGGCCCCCGGTCACCGACCTGTTCCACCCCGATCCCACACAGGCCTACCAACCCGCGATCGCGGGTACCGGCGCGACGTCCGAAGCTCGTTCGACCTCCGTTGCGGCGTACGCTTTCGACACCGTCAAGTTAAGCGACACACTGCAGGCCGACCTCGGCATCCGCTGGGATCGGATTGACGTCGACTACACGACCGTGTCGGTGGCGAACGTGAAGGGGCAGTTCGGCCGCACGGACCAGGCCGCAAGCGGGCGCGCCGGGATCGTGTACAAGCCAGTGACGCGGGGTTCCGTCTACGCGGCCTACAGCACGTCGTTCAATCCTTCCTTCGATGGCAGCTTCGGCCTCACCCTCTCGGGGACGGGCGCGAACAACGCGGCGCTCCCGCCCGAGCGCAGCCGCAACATCGAGATCGGCACGAAGTGGGACGTGACGCCCGGCCTCTTCGCGACAGTGGCCGCGTTCCGGACCGAGAAGGTGAACGCGAAGACCACCGATGCGTCGACAGGCGCGACGATTCTGGCAGGCGACCAGCAGGTCACCGGCATCGAGTTCGGTTTGTCGGGCAACCTGACGTCGCGATGGAGCGTGTTCTCGGGGCTGTCGCTGATGGACGGGAAGATCGAGGAATCGCTCGTGGCCGCCGAAGTCGACAAGCGGCTGTCGTACGTGCCCGAGACGTCGTTCAACATCTGGTCGACCTACCGGTTGCCCATGAACCTCTCGATCGGGGGCGGGGCGCAGTTCACCGGCGGCTACTACTTCAACAACAGCAACACCGCCTCGAGCGCCAACGCCGAGGTGATTCAACGCCTGACACGGTACTGGCTCTTCAACGCGATGCTGTCACAACGGATCAACAAGCACCTCGATCTCCAGATGAACATGAACAACCTGAGCGACGAGCGCTACGTCGAGCGCGGGTACACCGGCCACTTCAGCCCGGGCCCCAGTCGATCGATAGTCGTCGGCCCTGTGATTACCTTCTGAGAGGCTGGCGACATCATGCTTTTACAGATTCCCGACGTTCTTACACCCGAGCAGGTAGCCGGCGCGCGACGGCGCCTGGACGCGGCCGACTGGGTGGACGGCCGCGTCACGGCGGGCCATCAGTCTGTGCAGGTGAAGCACAACCGGCAGCTGCCGGAGAACCATGAAGTGGCGCAGGGGCTGGGCGACGTCATCCTCGACGCCCTACGGCGCAATCCCCTGTTCCTGGCGGCGGCGCTCCCGCTGCACGTCTTCCCGCCGCTCTTCAACCGCTACGAGCGCGGCGAGTCGTTCGGAAACCACGTCGACAACGCCATCAGGCAGATTACCGGGACGCCGCACCGTATCCGCACGGATCTCTCGGCGACGCTCTTCTTCACCGGCCCGGACGAGTACGACGGCGGGGAGCTCGTCGTCGAGGATACCTACGGTGTGCACAGCGTGAAGCTGCCGGCCGGACACATGATCCTGTATCCGTCCACGAGCCTTCACCACGTGCGCCCCGTGACGCGCGGCGCCCGCGTGGCGTCCTTCTTCTGGCTGCAGAGCATGGTCCGGGACGACGGGCGCCGTGCGCTGCTCTTTGACATGGACACCGCCATTCAGCGGATAGCCCGCGACGTGCCCGATCATCCGTCGGCCGTCCAACTCACCGGCGTGTACCACAACCTGATTCGGCAATGGGGCGAGCTATGACATTCAGGAAGCTTCTCTTCTGGACACACCTTGTCTGCGGCGTGGCCGCGGCCACCGCGATCCTCATCATGTCGGTGACGGGCGTGCTGCTGACCTACCAGCGCCAGATCACCGCCTGGGCCGACATGCGCGCCTACGACGGCGGACCGCCGTCGCCGGATGCCGCCCGGTTGCCCGTGGACACGCTCGCCGCCGGGGTGCCGGGCGCCTCGAGCGGTGAGGCGCAGATGACCGTCACTGTTCGTTCGGACCCGAACGCCCCGGCCTCGATTGTCGCCGGACAGAAGACGTTCTTCGTCAACGCCTATACGGGCGCGGTGCTCGGCGAAGGTGCCCCGGGGATCCGCGCGTTCTTCAGGAGGGTGACCGACTGGCACAGGTGGCTCGCTGCCTCCGCCGAGAACCGCGCCACAGGACGGATGATCACCGGGATATCGAATCTCGCCTTCTTCATCATCGTGCTCAGTGGGCCGATCCTCTGGTGGCCGAAGAAGTTCACGCTGAAGCAGATCCGTGCGATCACCTGGTTCAAGGGCGGGCTGCCTTCCAAGGCGCGCGACTTCAACTGGCACAACACGATCGGGTTCTGGTCGGCGATTCCGCTCATCGTGGTTGTCGGCAGCGGCGTCGTGATTTCCTACCCATGGGCGAGCAACCTCGTCTATCGCGCGGCCGGGGAGCAACCGCCTGCGCAGGGCGCCCGCGGTGGGCCTGTCCAGGCGGCGCGCGGCGGCGCGGCTCAAGGGGCGCGCCCCGCGGGCGCTGCCGAACGGCCGGCCGGCCCGGCTGGACGGGCCGCAGGACAGCGTGCGGGAGATGTCCGGCAGGAGACGACCGCGACAGCAGGCGTCGTCGGTGACGTGCTCGTCGCCCGCGCCGCCGCGCAAAGCCCCGCGTGGCGCACGATAGCCGTCAGGCTGCCGTTGCCCTCACAAGGACAAGTGGCCGTGACGGTCGACGAAGGCGACGGCGGCCAGCCGCAGAAGCGCGGAACGCTGACGCTCGACGCGGCGACAGGGAACATCGTCAAGTGGGAGAGTCAAGCTGCGGCAACACCCGGCCGCCGCGCCCGGTCGTGGCTCCGCTTCGCGCATACCGGAGAAGTCTACGGCCTCGCGGGTCAGACAATCGCGGGTCTCGCCTCGCTCGGCGGGGTGGTACTCGTATGGACCGGTCTCGCGCTCTCCTACCGCCGGTTCCTCAACTGGCGGGTGGTGAAGAAGAGGGAGGCGGAAAGACGGGCCGCCGCGCCTGTAGGCGCGCTGGCGGCCCGGCAATCGACGTCTCTGCCATAGAAACGAGGTTACGAGCGGAGGAACGCAAGGAGATCGCGATTATTGGCTCAGGATGTCCGGCGACAAGTGGCCGGTGCTGGCAGCGGGAAATGGTATCTCGCGCCACGATCGGGTACAACAGCGGTACTGGTTGCCCGTGCTCGCGCCTGCCACGACGCTGGTCGATACCTCTGCCTTCGCCCTGGGTGGCCGGCGCCACGCGTGCGTCACGATGCACCACGCGAACCTGACGGCGGCGGAGGTCGCGAGCTTCGAGCAGTACGCGGTGTGTGCCGAGCCGCTGCCATATGCCACGCCACTCACGGCGGGCCGCACCATCTACTCGCGGTCCAGCGACAATGGTTCGCTTGCCACGAAAGGGATTCGTGCCGTCAAGGCGAAGGGGATACAGGGGCTCGTGGCCTGCGCTGAGGGCTTCGCCCAGGTGCCTCCCGCTCCAGGCACGCCATACACCGATGTGCGCCGAGCCCATCTGCTGCTCGACGAGTACCTGCGCCTGCGAGTGGTCACGAGTGGGCCGAAAGCGCTGAACTCGCTGCTCGATACGGGCGCCTGCAACGAGTACGTGTTTCACGAGGCGCTGGCCTCGGTCGATGCCGGCCTGCCGGCCCTGATGGCGGTGCGCTTCGGTGGGCGCGATGCGCCGGAGGTCGATTGCTTCGATGACGGCGGGAAGACCCGCACTCGTTCACGACCCCGATGCAATGACCATTGGCGCCCATGTGCGCTTCGTCTGGCATCGCCCGAGCGACAGTGTCGCGGCCCGGACCCAGCCCGACGGGGGCGAGAGCGGCCTGCGGGGCCTCGTCGCCTCGGACATCTGGCGGAACCGAGCGCCGTCCGGACCGCGGCGGCATTTCTCCAGCACACGGTACCTGCGGCATCGCTGGGCCAGCCTGGCGATCGTGAGGGACGGCTATGTGCTGACCGATGGGGCGGGAAACCGGGAAGCGGCTCGGCGTCACCAGGACGTGTTCCGGTTCATGATGGACGGGTTCCACTACGACGTCATCATCGGGCTCTATCAGCTCTTGAAGGACTCGCGGTTCGAATCGGCGGGCTTCCCGTTGCCCGCGATCACGCCTTTCGCCCTTGCGGCGCAACTGGCCGCAGGCCTGAGAAACTACCGGGGGGCCATCGTGAGAGTGGCGGATCGCGGACCCGCCCTCGGCGGACCTGGCTCTGGCGTCCGGGATGCCGGCTGAGGGGCGGTCGATGCTTCTCACGTCACTCCTCAAGTACCGCTCGACGATCCGCGCGTGGTCGCAGACCGAAACATTGCTGGGGTTGCTGCGCCAGACGGGCACCGAGGCGGCGTTTGCCGACGACCTCCTCCGGGTGTATGGATCGCCCCCCGAGGGCGAGCGCTTTCTCGCCTCAATCAGCTGGACGCCGCCGACGGTGGTCGCTCCGTGGACGGGGTATGCACTGGCCCCCGGTGCGATCCCGGGATCGAGGACGCTCGAGACATCTACCCGCTCTGGTAGCCCTCTCGCCCGCCTTGGGACGGGCGGCGGCGTAGGCCAGGTGCCGTTGCGCGCGTCCTCGTAACATTCGACGATAGCATCGACGTAGCCGGCTGGGTCGAATGCGGCGTCTGCGGCCACCAGCTCGTGACGGGAATGGATGGGCGCGTCAAGCTCCCGGACGATGCGCGCGGCCCAGGACGTTCTGTCGGCCGGCAGCCACGGATCGCGGAGTGCACTGAGCGCTTCAACCAGACCATCGACTTGTGTGGCGAGCACCGAAGTCCCGGCGCGCGGCGCCTCGACCGCGACCCGTCCGAAGCCTTCGGATCGCGATGGGACCACGACGAGTGCGTAACTGGCCAGGTGATCGGCGATGTCCGGGACGAAACCGAGCACGCGTATTCGCCCCCCGGACGCGCGCGCATGATCGCGGAGCGCGACGCCCACGGCGCCACCGAGGCTGCCGGCGAATACCACGTCGACGTCGTGGCGGAGTTCGAGCACACGGGCGAGCGAGGGCAGCACGTCCAGCTGCCCCTTCCGCGGGCAGACATTGCCGACCACGCCGATCGTGCGCCGGCCGGCACGGGCGGGGGGCGGCGTCACCGGCGGGACCGGCGCGGCCACGCCGTTGTAGACGACGCGTGGCTGGACGACCGCCTCGAATCGCCGGGCCGTCGCGCGTGAATTGCAGATCACGCCCGCGACCGAGCGCGATACGACGGCGTCGCCTGGCTCGGGCGCCGCCGTGAGTGCGTGCAGCAGCACTGGCTTGCCAGTGGAAGCCAACAAGGCACGCCGAGCCGATCGCACGGAGAACGTGTGAATGACATCGCACTCATCGGCCAGCGCGCGGATCGTGGCCGGGGACCCCGCCGGCATCGACGTCTGATCGAATTCGGGAAAGAGTCGACCCTTCCCTGGTACAGCCACCAGCGCGCGTTGGCCGCGCGCCGCCAGCCCTGCCAGCAGCATACGCAGGCCGACTTCACCGCCACCCAGGACGAATCCGTAGTTGGCGACCAGGCGCGGACGCCCCGGGTGACCGAGGTCAGGCGCGGCCATGCGGCTCGCTGTGTCGAGGCCGGCGCCGACCCGAGAGCGCGGCGATCCTGGTGATTCGGCCCCGGACCTCCTGCAGCCGCCGAGCGTGGATGTCGTTGACGCGATCTTGCACGTCGAGCTGACGCGGTGACAAGGTCGAGACCCGCTCGGTCGCCGGGCGCGAGAACTTCGCGGTCATCTGGCGGTCGAACGAGTTGCCGGGCCGCCGCCAGAACTTGACCGTCTTCTCCACGACCTCGACACCTCGACAACAGGCGCGCAAGGTGCGGTTGAACAGCACGTCGTCGTTGCCGAACACTTCCACCTCTGGCTCTTCGTGGAAGCCGCCGGCCAGCCGGTAGCCGTACGCCCGGACCGCGAGGTTCCGGGTCAGGCTCGCGGCGATGCGGGGCTCCCAGTCCGGGTGCACGGGCTCCGACAGCGCGACACCCGTTTTGACGAAATCGGCACGCGGGTGGGCGGCCAGCACGCCGAGGCAGACCGAGACGTGCCGGGGCAGGTACTCGTCGTCGTGATCCATGAACAGATACACGTCGGCGTCGATGGCAGCGATGGCGCGATTGCGGGCGTGGCCGCGGCCGCGATTCGCATGCAGGGCGGTCAGGACGACGGGAACGCCTCCACGCTGAGCCGGGACTCATCCTGCGAGGCAGTCTCACGCGGCAACGCCGGGTGCTGTGGGGCGTCGTCGCTGCCGGACTCAGGACACGCCTGCGCGTCGCGCTTCACGTGCGCGCCGCGCACGTCCCCTTCGGATCAGACCTCGCCGATGTCTTTCCCCTTGCCGACCTGATCGTCACCGAGTCCGCGTTCGGTGCCAGGGCCGTGTCGTTTGCTGCCCGCGAGCAGGGGATGACGCTGCGGTGCTCCCCGGTCGCAATCCCTCCGCTGCTCGATCCCGGCCTTCGGACGGCCCATGTCGATGATCGCACGGCGACGCGCCGTGCTTGGGACATCCCGCCGACGGACTGGTGATCGGCTGCAGTTCCGGTGGCCCCGCGGATGCGCGTGCCTTCCTCGCACTGCAGTTGTTTCGCGCCTTCGCGCAGGGGCTGTACTGGGCATGCCGACGCTGCGGACGGACCCCGCCGTTCGTCCTCGACGACACGCTTGCCCATGTCGACGTCTCGGTCTGTGCGTACTGCCTGTCGTCGGAGGGCGCGCGTGGACTGTCGCGCCCGGACGCCTGGCTGCTCGTGCTCGAGGGTGCGTTGACGGATCGCCCGGCTGGCGTCTTGCCGCCGCAGTGGTCGCTCACCGAGTACGCTGATGCCTGCGGTCTGCAGGACCGGGTCCGAGTGGCCAGAGCGCGAGATCACGGGGCGTCACCTCGGGTGCGCTGCTGAGTGAGGCGCTGCTGGCCATGGATGTCCATGTCGTACCGCATCACCTGGCCGACATCGAAGCGGCGGTGCTGGCCGGGTGCGCCCTCGGCGTACCGACGATCACGACCGACTTCGGAGCCGCGGCCGAGCTCCTCGGGTCGCGCGCGCGTCTTGTGCCACCGTGCGCGCTGACATATGCGTCGGACGGGCAGTGCGTCGCGTTGATCGATGCCGGTCTCGCCCTCCACGAACTCCGGACCCTGACGGGGCCATCGAGCGTCCGCGCGGCGGAGGGCCACGGCGGCCCGACGGTGGCGCTCGCGCCTGACTTCGCCGCGCTGGCCGAATGGCGCCAGCAGGTCGAGTGGATGTGGGCGACGGCATGAGCGCCAAGCGACTCATCGTCGTAGGCGAGCATCCTTCGCTGCATCGGGGGTTTGCGGTCGTGGGCCACAACATCGCGCGTGGCCTGCAAGGGGACCATCAATGGTCCGTGGACTATGCAGGGCTTCTACCACCCGCTCCGTCGTCGTCCGCTCCTGGCTACCGCGTGTTCGATGTCGATCCGGCTGGCGCGCGTGAGGAGGAGACCGTCGAGCGCCTCGGAGCCGTGCTGCGCCGGCTGGTGGCCGGCGCCTCGGCGAGCGGGTGGAGGCCAATCCTGCTTTCGATCGGATCCAACCACGCGCTGGCGATCGATTCCCTCGAACAGTTCGGCCTGCGGGCGATGGTCGACGTCGTCGCCTACATCCCGATGGATCTCGCGCCGATTCCGCCCCGCATGGCCCGCCAGTTGGCCCGCGCCGATGTAATCGTGCCGCACACGGCGTTTGGCGGCCGCGCGCTTCGCGCGGCCTGTGCTGGCGCGGAGCGCCCCTGGTTGGCGGCGCCCATCCCGCACGGCGTCGACACCAGGACGTTTGCCCCGTTGTCCTGTGAGGCCCGCCGGGAGATCCGACGTACGAAGTTCGGCATCGGCGACGATGGGCTGCTCGTCGGGTTCTTCGGCAGGAACAGCGGGCACAAGCATCCCGACCGCGCGCTCCAGATCTTCGGTGCGTTCGCCCGCGGCACCTACGCTACGTGCCGTGTGTGCGCTCGACTCACGCCCTTCTCGCGGGATCCGGTCGATGGCTCCGAGGAGGCACCACGGATCTGCTCGTTGTGCGGGTCGGACGATCTGGCCCGCGGCACGGCGGACCCGACGGCGCGTCTGTACCTGCACACGGAGCTACTGTCGTCGGTCGAGCGGAGGCTGTCCGGCGGCTGGCACCTCGAGCGTCTGGTCGCGCGGCTCGGTCTCTCCGGACAGGTGCTGTTCGACCGCTCGCACCTGGTGGGCGTGGGGGTGGAGGCGGCCGAGCTCGCCCGCCGCATGAGCGCGTGCGACGTACACCTGCTGCCGTACGATCGGGGAGGGTGGGAGCTCACCGTCCTGGAAACAGCGGCCTGCGGCGTCGCCAACATCATCACGGACGTGTCGGCGCCACCGGAATACGCCGCGCCGTTCTCGATGCTCGTGCCGACGCTGGCTCAGCCCTTCGGGCCGTACGGGTCGCAGGGGGTCATCGACTTCGGCGGCGCCATTGGCGCACTCGCGCGGCTGGCTGCAGATCCACCTGCCCGACAGCAGCTTGGCCGGCGGGGGAGCGAGGTGGCGCGGGCCTCGACTGGCCCCGGATCGTCGAGGCGTGGAACGCTCTGCTGACGCCTCGCCTGCGGCGTTCCCGTGAAGGGTGAGGCCGTGCCTCACTTCATCGCCGAGTCGTCGGTGGTCGTGTGAGGAACGCCGAGATCGACGAACTCGCGGTGGAGGGCATTCTGGCGTTCGCCGAGCGGGTCCTGCCACGCGCAGCTGACCTCTGGCTGCAGTCGTCGCTCGACCAGCGCCAGCGGTTCCAACAGCTGTCCTTTCCGGGCGGAATGGCGTTCGACGGCTCCGCGTTTGTTGGAACCGCCGCAACCGCACCGGCCTTCAACTACCTGCGAGCGATTGAGGGTGGAGTTGAAGGAATGGTGGACCAGAACAGCGCCAGCAGTTGGAACCACATTCAGGAATGGCTCAGTCGGCTGGATGCTGTCCGTCGAAGTAGTAGACCATCGCAGCGTGGCGCCTGAGATCTCGTTTGCGACGCTATCGTTCGACGCCTTCGAGCAGGGGATGTCCCGGCCGCTGTTGACACTCGGCGGCGGCTCGATTGAGATTCTACGCGACATGCTCCACTGAGACACCGAGGCCGAGGCGCTGATCGCGGGCCCGAAGCGCGGCGACGAGTCTGGGCATGTCCGCATGCCCCTTCACACGACG
>JADZBZ010000091.1 GCA_020851835.1 Acidobacteriota bacterium | reverse complement strand
CGGAGCGCCGGGGCTTCAGCCCCGGCGACACCTCCACCCTCATCGATCAACTCTCCGTCCTCGAGCGCACGCGCAAGAACGGACCAATCGTCCTGCCCGATGGCGACAGCCTGGAGGTGACGAATCTCCACAAGGTCTTCTGGCCGGCGCCGAGGCACACCAAGGGCGATCTGCTCCGCTACTATGCCTGGGCGGCACCCGTCATTCTGCCCGTCGTCGACAACCGGCCGCTCGTCATGAAGCGCCTCCCCAACGGCATCGACGGCAAGTCCTTCTATCAGCACCGCGCGCCAGAGCCCGTGCCGCCCGGCGTGCGCGTCGAGACGCTGCCTGACGATGATGTGCCGGCGCGGCTCGTGGGCGGATCGCTCAAGACCCTCCTGTACATGGCGCAACTGGCGTCGATTTCCATGGATCCCTGGTTCTCGACGATGGACGCGCTGGAGACGCCCGATCAGGTCGCGATCGACCTCGATCCCCAGCCCGGCGCCACCTTCACGCAAGTCCTCGACGTGGCCCGCTGGGTGCGCGACGTGCTCGCGCGCGTCAACGTCCGCGGGTATCCGAAGACATCGGGCTCCGAAGGACTCCACATCTTCATTCCGCTCCCGCCAGGCACGCCCTATTCCGCCGGCCTCCTGTTCTGCCAGATTGTCGCCACTATCGTCGCCTCGCAGCATCCGAAGGCGGCAACCGTGGCGCGCATGGTGGGCAAGCGCAGGCAGAAGACGATCTACGTGGACTACCTGCAGAACATCCAGGGCAAGACGCTGGCGTGTGCCTACAGCGCGCGGGCCAGCAGCTTTGCGGGCGTGTCGACGCCGCTCACCTGGACGGAAGTGGATGGCGCCCCCGCACCGCAGGACTTCACCATGGCCGACATGCCCGACCGGCTGGCGCAGGTGGGCGACCTCTGGTCGGCCCTGCGGGCGGACGAGGGCGCCGACCTGCTGGCCGCCATCGAGCGGCTGCACCGTGACGGCTAGAAGGTCACCCTCATCTCGCCAATCACCTGCCGCTTCAGGATGTCGCCGAAGACGTGCGACTGGATGTCCTCGTTGAACAGGTTGATGACCTTGACCGTCGTAATCAGCTTCTCGCCCAGCCACTGCAGGCCGAACGCTCCGTTGACCTGCGAATAGGCCTTGGTGGGGCCGTGGAAGCGCGCATCGAGCACGTCCTGCCAGAAGGCGTCGTCCACCCAGGAATAGGACATGTTCCCCGTATAGCGCCCCTGGGTGAAGTTGAAGCCCAGGTTCACGCGGTTCTGCGGCGGCAGGTTCACCTCTGAGAGGTCGAAGTCCGGATCGGGCTGGGCCTGGAACGAGTAATTCGCAAAGACGTTGAGCGACTGGTTGACCGCCCCGTCGACGCCCAGTTCGATGCCCTTGTTGATGACCTCGCCCAGGTTCCGATAGCTGAACTCCGAGGGCAGGCCGCCGGCCGTGCAGGGCGAGCCGGCCGGAAGGCTCAGGCACGAGGGCGGCAGGACCTCGAGCACGCCCAGCGCCTGGGCCGGCGGCAGCAGCGACAGCGCGTTGAGCCAGCCCGGCGGCGGACTGGTCGCACGGTAGCGGCCCACCTGGGTGAAGAAGATTTCGTCGGTGTTCTTCGTCCAGTAGACCGCCGCCGACACGGTGGCGCGGTTGTTGATGACACCGGTGTACGCCAGCTCCACGGCGCTGGTGCTCTCCTGCACCAGGTCTTCGTTGCCGACCGCCGCCACGGGGAAATTGAACACGCGGCCCGCGAACGCCGGATTGACGAGGCCCAGGTTCAACTGGTTGATGATGGTGGTGTCGAGGTAGTTGTTGATGAGCGACGGCGCGCGGAAGGCGCGGTTGAACGAGACGCGAATGGCGTGGTCGGCCTGCGGCTTGAAGATCAGCGCCGTGCGCGGTGAGAACACGGCGTTGTCGATGTTGGCGAACTTGTCCACGCGCGCGCCGACGTTCCAGCGGAACTTGTCGTTGATGAAAATTTCGTCCTGCACGTAGGCGCCCACCTCGGTCCGGCTGTTGCCCCGGGGAGCAATCGACAGGTCGAAGTTGTTGCGCCGGGCGTTGCCGCCGTAGCTGACGACCTGACGCGTGCCAATCGTCTTCACGTCGCCCAGCTCCACGTCGTAGGTCTGGGTCTTGAAGGCGAAGGGAATCGGGCGGCCGTCGGTGCCGACGGCGAGCAGGCCGTTCGCGTTGCCGTCGAGGATGTTCGTGAAGACGTTGAACTTGAAGGTCCCGCGCGAGTAGCGCATCGTCCCGTAGCTGAGGTTGACGCCCGTCATGTCGAACGGGCCGATACCCGTGTGGATGATGCCGTCGGTGCCCGAGTAGCCCCCCTCCACGACCACCTTGAAGCGGCCCTGCGAATCGTCGTAGTCGACGCGGCCGGTGAACTTGGGCTGTGAGGTCCCCTGGTTGGAGAAAGCCGGGTACGACGTGCCCGTGCCGTTCGGAATCAACCCGGTGGGGCGGGCGAAGGCATCGGACGTGAAGTAGCCGGCCGACACCTTATAGGCCCAGCGGTCGTTCACCGCCTGTGCGTGGGTGAGGTTCACCGAGTAGAGGCTGCCGGTGTCGAGGTCCTGGCCGTTGGCGGGATTCCGGTTGAAGCCGCCGGCACTGATGGTCAGGTTGTTGCTGTCGAGCTCGCGCGGGGTCTTCGAGATGAAGTTGATGACGCCGTTGAGCGCGTTGGCGCCCCAGATGGCCGACGCGGGGCCGCGGATGACCTCCACCTGCTTGAGCTCGAAGGCGTTGACCGGCACGAGATCCCAGGCGATGAAGCCGAAGAAGTCGAGGTAGAGGCTGCGGCCGTCGAGCAGCGCCAGTTGCGAGGTCGCCAGCGTGGACGTGGCGCCGCGCATCGTGATGTTGTAGTCGCGCGCCGACGTCTGGCTGATGTTCATGCCCGGCACTTCGCGGAGCAACTCGGCGAAGTTGTTGATGGGCGAACTCTGGATGGTGTCCGAGGAGACCACCGACACGGTGGCGGGGGCGTTGACGATCTGCTGCTCCACCTTCGACGCCGTCACGACCACGGCTTCGACGTAGACTGGAACTTCCGGCTCGTCTGGTGGCGGCGTTGGCTGCTGGCCGGCCGGGGGTTGCTGGGTGGCGCCCTGGGCGGACACGCCGGCGGTCGCGAGCAGCACGCACAACAGGGCGATCACGAATCGTAGCGCCTTCATCGAGGCCTCCAATGGCGTTCGGAACGGCTCCGGGCTCGTGTGGGGGACCTGCCCGAACGTCCCGGTATTGTAGCGCTACCGTTGACCGGCCGCGATGAGACCGCGGAGGGCTTGCCTACGCCGTCCCCACGAGCCACCTTTCCAGCTTCCGCGCATCGGCGTCGAAGCGGCGGATGCCGTCGGAGAGCTTCTCCACGGCCATCGGATCCTGGTTGTGCAGCCAGCGGAAGCCCTTCTCGTCGAGTGCGATCTTCGGTTCGCTGCT
>JADZBZ010000090.1 GCA_020851835.1 Acidobacteriota bacterium | reverse complement strand
CGGTGGATCACCCTCGATGGGCCCTCAGGTCGAACGAAGCACTTGACACTCGACCCGGCCATCCCTCAGGATGGTCCCGGTGCCACAGTTTCCGGAAAACTGGTGCCAGAATTTCCGGAACCCACACTCCTCACCATCGTCCTGTCGTATCTCGATCTCAGTCGGAAGACGCTGGCCCTGCACGGGTTGTTCCTCGTGACGAACCTGATGGCGACGCTGGTGACCCTGCGGCTCGGCTTCCCGTACTACGGTTACGGCTACTTCGTGGCCTCGGTGGTGGCGTTTCTCGCGGCGTGCGTGGTGACCTTCCAGAGCCTCGACGAGCTTCCGTACCACGCGTTCATCACGGGCAACGCGTCGGTGAAGTAGTCAGGAACGCCTCATCTCACGCCCAGGCTCTTTGCGCGGCGGGCTTGCCACGCGTCCACGTCGGTCGCGGCGAGGGTGTCGGCGTGATGCAGTGCCCAGTTGACGGCCGCGATGAGGTCGTCGGCCTCCTCGAGCCCAATGGCCAGGCGTATGAGGCGGTCGAAGCCGTTTCGAACCAGCTGACTCGGACTGGCGAAATACTCCGACACGGACTGGTGATGGTTCACCTTCGTCGCCAGCCCGTCGAACGACAAGGCGTAGCGCACGACCACCGTCATGGCGAGCACGTCGGCGACGTGACGGGTCTGCGCTTCGTCGGCGCCGGCCACCCGGAACGACACCAGCGACCCGTGTCGCACGTACAGGCGGCGGATGGCCTCGGCATCGGGATGGGTAGGCAGCGAGGGGTGGAACACCTCGCTCACTTTCGGGTGCGCCGCCAGGAACGCCGCCACCCGCGTGGCCGTGGCGGCCCGCCTGGCGTGGGCCGTCTCGGCCTGGGGCCAGCCGTCCAGGACCGCCTGGGCGCGACGCCAGTCGAGGATGCCTCCGCGCATGGCCAGCAGGTCCATGACGCTATTGGCCAGCGGGATGTCGTTGGTCGCCAGGTAGCCCCAGAGGTCCCGATCGGTGCCGCCGAGCGCCTTGGTGCCGCTGCCCACCACCACGTCGACGCCCTGCGCCAGCAGGGGCGTCGGGAAGGCCCACGGTGTCGCAATGGTGGAGTCGACGATGAGGCGCACGCCGGGGCTTTGGCCGCGGGCCGCGGCGACCACGTCGCGGAGCATGTCGAGGTCCTGGGCACGCACGAGCGGATTGGTGAACGTCTCGGCAAAGACGAACGCCGTGCGGGGACCAATCGCCGCCTCGAGCGCCACGCGATCCCCATCGTCCACGATGGTGACCTGCGCGCCGAGGCGCCCGGCGAGCCATTCCAGATAGGCCCGGGTCTTGCTGTACACCTGGCGCATCAGCACGGCGTGTGCGCCGGGTGTCAGCAGTACGTCGAAGGCCACGGAGGTGGCCTGCATGCCCGAGTCGCACACGAGGGCGGCCCGCGCGTGTTCGAGGGCCTTGATCCTCGAGAGCAGGGTGCCCGTGGCCACCGTACCGTATCGCGCATAGAGCGGCGGCAGCTCGGACCAGGCGCTCCCGGAGGAGAACATCGCCGCCGCCTTGGCTTCCTGCCACCGGACCACGCGCGCCGAACCGAGCAAGTCGAGTTGCACGGTCGGTTCGTCCGGATTGAGGTAAGGCACGCCCCACTTCCGCGCGGCGGCGTCGAGCGCTTCGTGCAGGCCGCGCGTCGCCGGAGCCATGCACTCGACGGGCGGCGGCGTGGCCGGGCAGTGACGGGGATCGAGCCAGTCGGCGACGGCGCTCACTCGAGCACCCCCAGGCAGAGCGTGCGCTCCACTCGCGCCAGCCGGTTGACGGCCCGGCACAGCTCGCCGATACGATCCTCGCCGGACGGTGAGACCAGGAACCCGAGGTGGACGCGATCGGCGTCCACGCGGGAGGCCCGGTTCTGGGTGGCCAGCCCGTGCCGCCGGACGAGGCTCTCGACGCGGCGCTCGAGGCCGGGGTGCGGATCCGCTGTCAGGCGGAGGTAGTGGCGGCGCGGTGGCGCGGCGTGCTCGCTGGACGCTATCGAGAGGGCCCGCGGCACCGGCCAGCGCACCGAGTTGCCCTGGGCCAGGTCGATGAGGTCGCCGAGCACGGCGGTCGCCGTCGGCAGCGCGCCCGCACCCTTGCCGAACAGGCTCAGGTCACCCGACGACACGCACCGGAGGTAGACGGCGTTGTACTCCTCCTCGACCGATGCCAGCAGGTGCCACGATGGCAGCAGGAGCGGTTCGACCGCGATGTCGAGGGCGTCCTTCGTGCGCGCGGCCCTGGCAATGAGGCGGATGCGGCAGCCCATGGCCTCCGCGAGATCGCAGTCGTGCGGGCCGACGTCGCGGATGCCGCGCACCGGCAGGCGGTCGGGCCGCATCCAGGCGCCAAACGCACGATAGGCGAGAATCGACAGCTTGGCGGCGGCGTCGTGTCCGTCGAGGTCGGCGCTGGCGTCGGCTTCGGCGAAGCCCAGGGCCTGGGCTTCGGCCACCGCCTCGCGCAGCGAGCAGTCGGACTCCTCCATGCGCGTGAGGACGAAGTTGCTCGTGCCGTTGAGGATGCCCGCGAGACTGTCGATCTCGTCGGCGCGATGACTGAGATGGCGGATGATTGGGATGGCGGCGGCGACAGCCGCCTCGCAGTAGAGCGGCGTGCCCGTCCGCTGCGCCAGCACGCCCAGGTCCGCCAGCTTCGAGGCGAGCAGCGCCTTGTTCGCCGTGACGACGGGCTTGCCAGCGGCGAGCGCCGCCCGCAGGATCGGCTCCATCGCCTCGCCGCCCGCCACTTCGACCACCACATCCACCTCCGGGTCGCTCACCAGCTCGAGAGCGTCCGTCGTCAGCGGAATGGCGCCCACGCGAGGCGTGCGAGTGCGTGAGCGATCGCGCACGGCGATTCGCGTCACGCGAAAGCGGACGCCGTAGCGATCGGCCACCGCCGCGTGCTGGCGCTCGATCATCTCGAGTAGACCGCTGCCGACCGTGCCGCACCCCACGAGCCCGATTCGCAACTCGCGAACTGGCTCCACGCCCACGCCGTCGAAGCGGGGCCGGGGCATCGGGCCTGACGAGGCGCCGAAGGCGCACGCGCTCCGCAGCAGGTCCGCGAGCCGCTCCTGATCCGCCAGAAAGGCGTCGTGCCCGTACAGCGAGTCGAGCTTCCAGAGCGACGACTGCGCGCCGGCCGCCTGGAGCTGCCGGTGCAGCTCTACCTGCATCGGCCACGGAAACAGCATGTCGCCCGGCACGCCCACCACGATGGTTTCGGCGGCGACCCGCTCGAGAGCCTTCTGCAGCGCGTGTGGATCGTCGGCGATCGAACCGCGATCGATGGCCTCGCTGAGCAGCAGGAACGTCTGGACCGGAAAGCGCTCCGCGAAGCGGCGGCCGTGATGCTCCAGGTACTCGGCGACCGGCGGGCGCTCGAGTCCCGGCACGAGGCGGCCGAACCGGGTGTCGAGCTCGTCGCGGCCCCGATAGGTGAGCATGCCGAGCTGGCGAGCGCGGTTCATGCCCGTGGCCGGGTCGCCGTTGCGCTGGGCATCGCGCACCAGTTCGCGCTGGAGGTGGCGCGTGGCCGTGCCCCAGCCGTCGGGCCGCAGCCCCGCCGAAATCGTGATGAGCCGGTGGCACCGCGCAGGATGGCGCACGGCGAAGGCCACGCCGACCATGCCGCCAAGACTGGCGCCCAGAAAGGTGACCGGCGTCGTACAGCCGATGCCGTCGAGCCAGGCGGCGACCAGATCGGCCAGGCCGGCTACCGAGACGGGGGGCGGTTGGTCCGCAAGCTCGAGGCCACGCCAGGTCGAGCCGTTGCCCGGCCAGCAGGGGCAGAGGACGGTAACCCTGGCGGGGTCTATCAGATCCGGCGCCTGCAGGGCGGGCCACCACGCCTCGGCCCCACCGCCAGCCTCGCCGCGATCGTCGCCGAAGGGGAACGGTGACGCGGTGATACCTCCCACCACGATCACGACCGGCGCGGTGCCGACCTCG
>JADZBZ010000089.1 GCA_020851835.1 Acidobacteriota bacterium | reverse complement strand
TCCACCGCCTCGCAGGAAGTGCCGCTCGGGCACTTCGTGGACGACGCCGACGGCAAGACGGCCGAAACCGGCCTGACCATCGCCAACACGGACATCAAGATTTGGAAGACCGGCGCTACCACGCTGGCGAACAAGAACAGCGGCGGGGCCACGCATATCTCGGGCGGCGTCTACTACGCCGTGCTGGACGCCACGGACACCGACACCGTGGGGCCGCTCGTACTGTTCGTCGCGGTGTCCGGCGCGCTCGCCGTACGACTGGAATGCGTCGTGCTCGAAGAGGCGATGTACGACTGGTGGTTCGGGACGAAGGTTCCGCTCTCGCCCGCAACGGCCGGGCGCGATCTCGTCGTGGACGCCGATGGGCTCGCGGACGCGAACATGGTGAAGGCCGGTCCGTCAGGTTCCGGCACCGCACAGACGGCAAAGGACATTGGCGGCGCGGTGCCCGCGGCGGCAGCCGGAGCATCGGGCGGGCTTCTCATCAGCGGCTCCAACTCGGGCACGACCACGTTCGGGGCGCTGACCGTTACCGGCACGACCACGCTCGCCGCCGTGACCACCAGTGGCACCGTGACCTTCAACGCCTTTACGGTGAGCAACGCGACCAACTTCACCGGGGCGGTGCAGTTCGGCAGCACCTGGGGCGTCACGGGCGCGATCACCTTCTCGTCCACGCTCGCCAGCGGCACGATCACCGCGAACATCACCGGCAACCTCACGGGCAACGTGGTTGGCACCGTCAGCACCCTCACGACCTACACGGGCAACACGCCACAGACCGGCGATTCGTTCGCCCGCATCGGGGCGACAGGCTCGGGGCTTACCTCGCTCGCCAGCGCCACCAATCTGGCCCTCAAGCCCGACGCGACCGAGGTCGCGCAGATTGTGTACCCCACGCACGGTTCGGTCCTGTTCGTCCGCCCCAGCGCGGCCGGCGATTCGGGCGCGGGCACGCGGCCCACGACCGCCAAGCAGACCCTCGCGGGGGCAATCGCGGCCGCAACCGCCGGGGATCGGATCGTGCTATCCAGCGGCGTCCACGCGGTCACGAGCGAAACGGCCGTACCCGCGGGGGTGCCCGTGCAGGGGCAGGAGGACGGCCGCACCGTCATCGACATCTCGACCTTCAGCAACCCGACCACGACCGCCTGCCTGCTGCTCCAGGGCGCGCGCCAGTCCGTCACGGGCCTGCACTTCGACGACGGCGGGACGACCGAGTACCGGCTTGTCATCGGCAACCTGTCCGGCGACACCGCGTACACCAACGCCTTCCTCTGCCGGAACACGAGCACCACCGACACCGACTGGCTCATGGCCGGGGTCAGCGGCGACTCGGCGTGGCTGATCGACAACCACATCCGGTCGAAGTACGACACCATCCGGCTCACGGGCGGCAACGGCACGTTCGACATCATCGGCGGCTCGTACATCGCCACCGGCCCCAGCGGGCAGGACTCGGGCGTTCGCACGCGCAACATCAGCAACGCGGGGGGCGGGAACCTCGTGCGGCTGCTCAACGTCACTGCGGCCGCCTCGGGCGGCAGCATGACCAACGCGGCGTCGGACACCTCCGGGGGCACCACCCGGGCGTTCGGCGGCTCGTTCTACGCCACCGGCACCGGGGCGGCGGCGTTCAGTCAGTCTGTTGTGGGCACCGTGGTGGAAGTCGGGGCGGCGTACGACCCGACCAGCACGAGCGGGACGGTCACGCAGGTGCCGCGCCCGGCGGATGTGACGAAGATCAGCAGCGACGCTACGGCGGCCAACAACCTCGAAGCCATGCTCGACGGCACGGGCGGGGTGGACCTGACGGTGGCGAACCTGACCGCCTCCGGCACCCTCAGCGCCAACGCCGTGTCGATTACGGACACCTTCGTGGTGGGCTCAAACTTCACGGTGGTGGGCGGGTTCACCGGCGGCACCATCAGTTTCAGCACCAACCTCATCCCGTGGAACGCGGCCTACGACGCCGAGGTGGGGGACGCGGTGTGGGACGAAGCGGTGGACGGGAGCACGACCGCCCGCCAGTCGATTCGCCTCCAGAACTCGGCCGCTGGCGGCAAGGCCAGTGGTCTCGGGACGACAAACGCGAAGTTCCGCGACCTGGCGGACACAAAGGACCGCATCGACGCCACCGTGGACGCCGACGGCAACCGCACCGCGGTCACGCTCGACCTAACGTAAGGGGGCCGCATGTTCGGCGACAGGTATTTCGGGCCACGCTACTTCGGGAACCGCTATTTCGGCGAGGGCGGAGCACAGGTCATCGTCGCCGGGCCTTACGTCGTCACGCGGGCGGGCCAGTTCCAGGCCGGGGCGCGCGAGGGCGAGTGTTATATAGCGGGCGCGGTCGCGGCGATGGGCAGGCTTGCGGGCGGCGTGCAGGGACAGGAGATTGACCAGTGACGGTAACTGTGCCGGGCAACAGTTGGCAGGGCCGCGGCAAGACGCGCGGGCATCAGGGCATCGACCCGCCGATGGTGATTCCGCCCGCTCCGGGGGCGGGCATCATGCCCAACAAAGCGGTCCCGCGCTTCGAGTTCCAGCGCATGCTCCAGTACGCCAAGTGGGAGGCCGCGCGGCTGGGCTACCCCGAATCCTTTGACCTGCGCGGTTATCACTTCGTCCGTCACGGCCACGAATACATCGTCGCGGCCCGCGTCGCCGTGCCGACCGACATGCCGCAGGAGGGGGACGATGCCTAAGACCATCACCTCATCCGGCCCGGCGGGACAGGCGTTCACCAGCCTTGCGCACGTGGTCGGCAACGCAGGCACGGACATCACGCAGGCGTCGCTTACCTCGATCACCTGCAAGGTGTTCGACGAGTCGAGCGCCACGCCCGACACCGCTGTCAGCAGCCCCACGATCACCATCAGCAGCGCCGTGTTCGACACGCTGCAAACCGACGCGCGGTGGTCCGTGGACGATGACGGGTACAACTTCCGCAACACCATCGCGGGCTCGGTCGTGGCGGGCGACGCGCGGCGGTTCCGCATTGAGTACCTGTTCACGCCC
>JADZBZ010000088.1 GCA_020851835.1 Acidobacteriota bacterium | reverse complement strand
GTCACGTTCCGGGCGACGGTCCGCCGGAGCGGGCGCGGCTCATGAGCCGCCGCACCCTTTCGACATCGACCACGTCTCCGGTCTTCAGGCTCGTGCCCACGATGGCGCCGTCGGCGGCGGCCATCAGTCGCCGCGCGTTGCCATCGTCCAGGCCACTGCCCACGAGCACCGGGACGGCACCGGCGCCTTCGCGGGCGGCCTCCAGGTCCTCGACGCGCGGCGCCAGCCCGGTGAACTCGCCGGACACGATGATCCCGTCGGCGGCATGTTGGTGAGCCAGGGCCGCCGACTCGGCCAGCGGCCTCGGCTCGATCATCAGCGCGTGCTTCACCTGGATATCAGCCAGCACGAGGATGTCCTCGGCGCCTAGCCGTGTGCGGTAGGCCATCAGGCTCGCCGGATCGATGGCCATCTCCCCTCCATATTCCGGCCGCGTCATGCGGTCTACGAAATAGTCGGTGCGGATGAAGCGCGCGCCCGTCGCGTGGGCCACGGCGAGCGAGGCCAGGGGATCGTTGAGCAGGATCTCGACGCCCACGGGCACGTCCCGCGCGGCGGCGATGACCTCGATCGCGACCCTCGTCATGCTGGCGATGGTCTCGGCGGCGGCCCTCACCCGGTACGGCCGATCGCCGTCGTTCTCCACCAGCACCGCTCCCACGCCGCCCTCGACCAGGCTGTGCAGATCGGCGAGAGCGTGTGATACCACGCCGGCCAGCCCAGGCGAGGTCGGGTATCCCGGTAGGGGCGGTAGGTGGATGACGCCGATCACGGCAGGCCACGGGCCGAAGGTCGCGGCGAAGCGCGCGTGCCCACCCGCAGCCGGGGACGTCAGGCGCCGGCCTCCGTAGCCTCGTAGCCCGCCTCGGTGATGGCCGCCGCGATGGCCGCGGGCGTGGTGCGCTCAGGGTCGTAGGACACGGTGGCCGCGTTGCCCGGACGATCGACCGTGACCGCCGAGACCCCCGGCACCTCCTCGGCGGCATGCCGCACATGCCGCTCGCAGTTCCCGCAGGTCATGCCCGTGACGCTGAAGTTCTTCGTGACCAACGACGATGACTCGATGCTCATGATGCCTCCCGAATGGATGTCTTATTGTGCCTGATGATCGCCCGTGAGCATCAATTCGACGATGACCGACCGGGTCGCGAATGCGGGGCCCGTCTGATGCTAAGCTGGACGTTCGACATCACGATTTCCGCAACCGAGGGGCACCATGATGAGATCGCTTCGCCCGGCCCGCGCCAGGAACCAGCCGATGCTTCGCCGCCTCGCCTTGGCCGCGCTGGCGGTGGTCACCGCTGCCGCCTGTGCCGCCGAGCCGCAGGCGCAGGCCGGCGGGCTGCCGGCCTCGCCCGCCGCCGCCCAGTCGTCCGACATCCGGCATGTGATCCCGGCACCCGACTCGGTCGGCCCACAGCCCGCCCGCTTCGAGTGGACGCCCGTCCAGGGCGCGGAGAGCTACACGCTGCGCGTCTGGAACGACGTGGACGTCAACATGCTATCGGCAACGGGCCTGACGACCACCGCGGTGGACGTGCCGGCCGAGCCGAAGCTGCCCCTCGGCACTTACTTCTGGGCCGTCATGGCCATGCGGGGTGACCGGCCGCTGGCCGAGTCGGGCATGGCCGCCTTCGTCGTGATGCAGTAGCCGCATGGCGGAGTTCCCGCGGACGCTGCTCATCGAGACTGCGGACGCACCCGGCGTTTTGTCGCGTGTGGCGGCGGTTTTCGCCGAACGGCGCGAGAACATCGCCGGCCTCCAGACCCTGCGGAGCGTAGAGGGCCGCGCCGCCATGACCATCGAGGTGGAAAGCGGGGCCGACGTTGCCGGGCTCGTGGCCGCGCTGGCGGCGCTGCCCGACGTGCACCGGGCCACGCTCGAACCTTCGCTGCACGCCATCTACGGCAAGCGCGTCATCATCATCGGCGGCGGCGCCCAGGTCGGCCAGGTGGCCGTGGGCGCGATCAGCGAGGCCGATCGCCACAACATCCGGGGCGAGCGTATCTCGGTCGACACCATTCCGCTCGTCGGCGAGCACGCGCTGGCCGACGCGGTCGGCGCCGTGGCGCGCCTGCCGCGCGCGAAGATCCTCGTGCTGGCCGGCGCCATCATGGGCGGCGCCATCACCGAGGCCGTGCGCGACATTCAGCATCAGGGCTTGAAAGTGATTGCCCTGAACATGGTCGGCAGCGTTCGTGACGCCGCCGATTTGGTCGTCACCGATCCCCTGCAGGCCGGCGTGATGGCCGTCATGGCGATTGCCGACACCGCGCGGTTCGACATGCAGAGGCAGCGGGGACGGCAATACTGACGGTGGGATGGAGCGCCGGGACTTCAGCCGGGATGGAGCGCCGGGACTTCAGTCCCGGCGGCGGCCCATCTTCAGTCCCGGCGGCGTCCAAGGCAGTATCGCGGCCGAGGGGGTCGGTCGTCGTCGTGAAAGGTGGTGGCCGTGTTCCGATCCTTCGTTCCCGCCGCAGCTCTGGTCCTGGTCCTCGGCGGCGGTCTCGCCGCTCGGCAGCCCGCCGCCGTTGACACGTCGACGATCGGTCCGCGGGTTGGCTCGGTCGCCCCGGCGTGGTCCGGCATCGATCAATTCGGCAAGTCCCACACGTTGCAATCCGCGCTCGGGCCGAAGGGGGCGATGCTCGTCTTCTTCCGGTCCGCCGACTGGTGACCGTACTGCAAAACGCAGCTCGTGGAGCTGCAAGGGCGCTACAAGGACATCACGTCGCAGGGGCTGGGCC
>JADZBZ010000087.1 GCA_020851835.1 Acidobacteriota bacterium | reverse complement strand
CTCCAGCGGACGCTGGCGCGGCTCGACACCGACGCTGCGGACCAGGAGGCGCTCGCGCAGTCCATCCGCCGGCTCGACGACCTGTTCCTGCTCGTCGTGGTGGGCGAGTTCAACTCCGGAAAGAGCACCTTCATCAATGCGCTGATCGGGCAGAAGGTGCTCGAAGAGGGCGCGACGCCGACCACGCGACGGGTGCAGGTGCTGGTGTACGGGGCCGAGCTGGCGCGCGTCTCATCCGAGGCGTCCGTCGACACCGTCGCGGCTCCCGTAGAGGCGCTGCGCGAGATCCACATCGTCGATACGCCCGGCACCAACGCCATCTTCCGCGAGCACGAGGCCATCACCACCGACTTCGTCCCCCGCGCGGACTTCGTCCTCTTCGTCACCTCCGCGGACCGTCCGTTCACCGAAACCGAGCGCGGATTCATGGACGCGATCCGCGACTGGGGCAAGAAGATCGTCATCGTCATCAACAAGGCCGACATTCTCGAGACGGCGGCGGACCTCGCCAGCGTCGAGCAGTTCGTGAAGCAGGCCGCCACGACGCTGCTCGGCGTGGAGCCCGCGGTGTTCGCCGTCTCGGCACGCGCCGCCTTCCGGGCCAAGACCGCGGGCCAGGCGTCGGCGGGCGCCGAGTCCTTCGCGGCTCTCGAGCGGTTCCTCTCCACCACGCTCGACCAGCGGGAGCGCCTGCGCCTGAAGCTGCTCAATCCGGTCGGCGTGGCCCTGCGCGTGAGCGAGCGCGTTCTGGCCGTGGTGGCTACCGAGCGCGCGCTGCTGGACGACGACGTCAAGGCCATCGATGAGATCGATCGTCAGCTGGAGGTGTACCGGGAAGACATGAGCCGCGAATTCCGTCACCGGCTCGCGTCGGTGGACAACGTGCTCCACGGCTTCGAGCGGCGCGGCGTCGCCTTCTTCGACGACACCCTCCGCCTGGGGCGGGTGTTCGACCTGCTCAACAAGAGCCGTCTCAAGGCGGAATTCGCCCGCGACGTCATCCAGGACATGCCGCGGCACATCGAGCGCGAAGTGCACGACATCATCGACTGGATGGTGGCGAGCGACCTGCGGCAGTGGCAAGGCGTGATGACACGCATCGAGGCGCGCCGCGCCGCGCATCCCGACCGTCTGACCGGCGAGATGGATAGCCGGTTTCAGTACGATCGCGTACGCCTGCTCGATACGGTCGGCCGGGCCGCCGAGCGCACCGTGGCGGGCTACGATCACACGCGCGAGGCCGAGACCATGGCCGAGTCGGTCAGGATGGCGGTGGCGGGCACGGCGCTGGCCGAGGTGGGCGCGATCGGCCTGGGCGCAGCCGTGACGGCGCTGGCGACGACGACCTTCGCCGACGTGACGGGTATTCTGGCCGCCGGCGCGCTGGCGGTGATGGGCCTGTTCGTCATTCCCTTGAAGCGCCGGCAGGCGAAAGCGGCGATGCGCGAACGGATCGAGGCGATGCGGCGGCAGTTGATGGAGTCGCTGACGAACCAGTTCGAGCGCGAAGTGGACCGCAGCGCCGGCCGCGTGCGTGAGGCCGTGGCGCCCTACAGCCGTTTCGTCCGCGCGGAACATCAGCGCCTCGGCGCCGCCCGGCAGGAACTGGCGGCCGCGCGCGAACAACTGGGTGGGCTGCAGCGTCGCATCGAGGCGATGGCCCAGCGCTGATGGAGGCACGCCTTCCAACCGGCCCGGTCATGGCGCGCGCGCGCCGCCGCGCGATCCGCGCCGGGCACGTATACTGGGTCGGTTTCCTGGAGGTCTAGGTGAGGTCTGCCCGTCTTCGCTTGGCGCTGTCGGTCGCCGTGGTGGCCGCGCTCGGTATCACCCTGGCGGCGCAACAGCCAATGAGCCCCACGGAGCCGCGGGGCACCCAGGGCGAGGGGCCGTTCGACCGGCTGGTGATTCGCGGCGTCACGGTCATCGACGGTACCGGCGCCCAGCCGCGCGGACCCATGGACATCGTGGTGCAGCAGAACCGCATCAGCGAAGTGCGAAGCGTGGGCTTCCCGAAGGTGCCGATCAACCCGCAGAGGCGGCCCGAGACGGGAACCAGGGAGATTGATGGCACGGGGCTCTACGTGATGCCGGGCTTCGTGGACCTGCACGTCCACTGCGGCGGCGGCCAGGCGCGCGACCCCGATTACGTCTACAAGCTCTGGCTGATGCACGGCGTGACGACCGTACGCGGCGTTCCGTGCGGTTCGATGGACTGGGACCTGGGCCAGCGCGAACTGTCGGCGAAGAACCAGATCGTGGCGCCGCGGATTTTCGCCTACCACCGGCCGTTTACCGGGGAAGGGTGGGATCGCAGCAAGCCCCAGACGCCCGACACCGCGCGAGAGTGGGTGCGGTGGGCCGCCAACAAGGGCATCGACGGCTTGAAACTTGGCGCCCAGGACCCGGAGATCATGGCGGCGCTGTTGGACGAGGCGAAGAAGCACCATCTCGGCTCGACGGCACACCTCGATCAGATGGGCGTGGTTCGCATGACGGCCCGCGACGCCGTGCGGCTGGGGCTGGGCACCCTGACGCACTACTACGGACTGTTCGAGTCGCTGCTCAAGGACTCGAGCATCCAGGAATATCCGGTGGACCAGAACTACAACGACGAGCAGCACCGCTTCGGCCAGGTGGCGCGGCTCTGGGACAAGATCCATCCGCGCGGCAGCGAGCCGTGGAACGCGCTCATCAAGGAGTGGGTGGACCGCCGGTTGATCGTCGACCCGACGATGACCATCTACTCGGCGGGCCGCGACGTGATGCGGATGCGCAACGCCGACTGGCACGAGAAGTACACCATCGCCTCACTCTGGAACTTCTACCAGCCCAATCGCAACGCGCACGGTTCGTACTGGTTCAACTGGACGACCGAAGACGAGGTGGCCTGGAAGAAGTTCTACCAGGTGTGGATGAGCTTCCTGAACGACTACAAGAACGCCGGCGGCCGAGTGACCACCGGCTCCGACTCCGGCTTCATCTACCAGACCTACGGCTTCGGCTACATCCTCGAGTTCGAGATGCTGCAGGAGGCCGGCTTCCATCCACTCGAGGTCGTGCGATCGGCCACGCTGTACGGCGCCGAGGCGCTGCACGAGCCCAAGGGCACGCCCATCGAGTTCGGCATCATCCGGCCGGGTCTGCTGGCCGATATGGTCCTCGTCGACCAGAACCCGCTCGAGAACTTCAAGACGCTCTACGCGACGGGCGCGGTGAAGCTCAATGACGAAACCGGCCGGGTGGAACGCGTGGGCGGCGTGAAGTACACCATCAAGGACGGTATCGTCTACGACGCGAAGAAACTGGCCGCCGACGTGGCCGCCAAGGTCGTGGCCGCGAAGAAGCGATGAACGACGCCGGCGCGCCGCGGTGACGTGTGGCCCAGGGCCCCTTCGACCTGCTGATCGGCGGCGGCACGCTCGTGTCGGCCGGGCGCGCGCATCAGGGCACGGTAGCCGTGCGCGACGGTCGCATCGCCGACCTGCTGGCGGTCGATGAGCATCCGCCGGCGGGCGAGACGTTCGACGCGCGGGGGCTGCACGTCCTGCTCGGCGTCGTGGATCCGCACGTGCACACCCGCCACCCGGGTGGCGAGACGCGCGAGGACTTCTCGTCCGGCACCGCCGCCGCCGCCGCCGGCGGCGTGACCACGATCTTCGAGATGCCCATCTCGAAGGTGCCAACCAATTCGGCGGCCAACCTGCGTGCCCGCGTCGAGGCCATGGGCCCCCAGGCCCACGTGGACTACGCCCTCTACGGCGGTGCCGGCCGCGATAACCTCGGCGCCATTGCCGAGCAGGCCGAGGCGGGCGCCATCGCCTTCAAGACCTTTCTGCAGCCGCCGCCCTCTGGACGCGAAGACGAGTTCCACGGGCTCTGGTGCCGTCATGACGAGGTGCGCGCCGTCATGGACGCCGTGCGGGCGACGGGGTTGCGACACTGCTTTCACTGCGAAGAGCCGGGTCTGTACGATCCGCTTCGGGCGCGGCTGGAGTCGCGGGGGCGGACCAGGGGCCGTGCGCACGCGGAGAGCCGGCCGCCCGCCTGTGAGGAGATCTCGGTGGCCGTGGTCCTGGCGCGCGCGGCCGAGCGGCCCCTGCCCATCGGCATCGT
>JADZBZ010000086.1 GCA_020851835.1 Acidobacteriota bacterium | reverse complement strand
GCGGGTCCCGTGGCTCGACCGGGCGAGCTGGGTGGCGTACGACCGTGCTCTCAAGTCGCAGGGCGCCGAGAGCGGCGTGGCGGGATACGGCCGCGTCATCCAACTGCTGCTGGGCAGTGGGGCGCTCGAGCGGGAGGGGTTCGCTCCGTGAAGACGCGCGTCGTGATGGTGGACGCCGAGCGTCCGGATCCCCAGGCCATCGCCGAGGCGGCGGCGGTGATTCGCGCGGGCGGTCTGGTGGCCTTTCCGACCGAGACGGTTTACGGGTTGGGCGCTCACGCGCTCGACGCGGCGGCCGTCGGTCGGCTGTTCGAGGTGAAGGAGCGGCCCGCCACCGACCCGCTCATCGTGCACCTGGCGCACATCGGACAGTTGGGCCAGGTGGCCGCGGAAGTTCCACCTGCGGCGCGCGCTCTGGCACTGGCCTTCTGGGCGGGGCCGCTCACACTCGTCCTCCCCAAGAAGCCCGTCGTGCCCGACGTGGTCACGGCGGGTCGTCCCACCGTGGCTGTCCGGGTGCCGTCCCACCGTGTCGCCCGCGCGCTGATGGAAACCTGCGGCGCCCCTGTGGCGGCGCCCAGCGCCAACCGCTTTTCGCGGCCCAGCTCCACGCGCGCCGGCCACGTGCTCAGCGAACTCGACGGGCGCATCGACCTCGTCCTCGACGGCGGGCTCACCCCGATCGGCGTGGAATCGACCATCGTGGACTGCACGGTGTCGCCCCCGGTTCTCCTGCGGCCGGGTGGGGTGACGCGGGAGGCGCTGCTGGCCCATATCCCGGACCTGGTGGTAGGAGGGCGCATGGCCCGCGCGGACTCGCCACAACGGGCGCCCGGACAGCTGGCTCGTCACTACGCGCCCGCCGCGCGGATGACGCTGTTCGAGGGCGCCCCGGCGGCCGTTCAGGCACGGTTGGCCACCGAGGCGCGCACCTTGGTCGCCCAGGGCCATCGAGTGGGCATCCTCGCGCCCGCGGAAGACGTGCTGGCGCTGGCACCCGAGTTGGCGGCCCACGCCGCCAGCGGCCGCGTGCGGCTGCAGGCCTACGGCCGCCGGGCAACACCCGGGACGGCGGCGGCGGCGCTGTTTGACGCGCTCCGCGCACTGGATGAGGAAGGGCCCGACGTGATGCTGGCCGCGGGCATCGGCGCCGAAGGGCTGGGCGCGGCCGTGCGCGACCGCCTCCTCCGTGCCGCAGAGGGGCGCATCGTCAACGTGTGAGCCGTCGATTCGATGACCACGGGTCGTTTCATGCGCGCATCCCTTGATCGTTGTTGAGGGGAATCTGCTAGTATCAGAGCGATCTGAGGGGGACCCATGCCAGAAGGCCCGATCGCCAGTGTGCCCGGACAGGAGTCCGGGGTTTCACGACGTAATTTCATCAAGGGCGTGATTGCCGCCGGGGCCACCGTCTCGGCGTCGGCATACCTGTTCCGCGCGAATATCGCCGGCCAGGACAGCGCGCTGCCCGGCGCAGTCGAGCGGCTGATTACGTTGAACGTCAACGGACAGGACCGTCGGGTCGACGTGCTCAAGCACGAAACGCTCGCCACGACGCTGCGCTACAAGCTCGGACTGACCGGCACGAAGCTGGGCTGCGACCGTGCCGAATGCGGCGCGTGCACCGTGCTGGTGGACGATGTGCCGCACTACTCGTGCTCGGTGCTCACGCACACGGTGCGCGGAAAGAAGATTGTCAGCATCGAGGGGCTGGCCGCGCCCGATGGAACGCTGCACCCGGTGCAGCAGGCCGTGGTCAATGGCCAGGGCTTCCAGTGTGCGTTCTGCATGCCGGGCTTCGTGATGGCCACGGTGGGCTATCTCAAGACCAATCCGAGTCCGTCGCGGGCCGAGCTCGCGCACGGGATCTCCGGCAACCTCTGTCGCTGTGCCGACTACAACAAGATCCTCGACTGCATGATGGACGCAGCCGATCTGACGCGGAGGGCGTGAGATGGCAGACTACAAGCTCATCGGCAAGAACTACACGACGCCCGATATCGTCGCCAAGGTCACGGGACGCGCGCGCTACGCCGAGGACTACCGCGCCGAGGGCATGCTGTTCTGCAAGCTGCTGTTGAGCCCGCGGCCGCACGCGCGGGTCACGCGGATCGATGCCAGCGCCGCCTTGGCTCTGCCGGGCGTGCACGCGGTGCTCACCGCCGACGACATGCCGGCACCGCCTCCGCGGCCGGGACCGCCCCGCCCCGTGCCGCCTGCGGCCGGCGCAGCCGCGGGTGCCGCTCCTGGTGCGGCAGCGGCGGCCGCCCCCGCGCCGCCCCCGCGGCCGACCATTGCCCCAGAGTTCGCCCTCACCAACGAGCCGCTCTACGAGGGTGAGCCCATCCTGGCCGTGGCTGCCGACTCGGAAGAGATCGCCGCTGCCGCCATCGAGCGGATTGTCGTGGACTACGAGCCGCTCTCGTTTGTCATCGACCCGCTCGAGTCGCTCCGCCCGGGCGGCCCGAACGGCCGCACGGAAGGCAACGTGTTCGTCGGCCAGAATGTCGAGACCCTCAAGTGGACCCCCGCCGACATCGCGCAGATTGCCGAAGGCAAATTCCCGTCTGGCGCCGAGGCCACCGAAACGCTGGTCTTCGGCGACATCGAGAAGGGGTTCGCCGAGGCCGACCTCATCATCGAGCGTGACCACTACCAGCAGACCACGCCGCACCAGCCGCTCGAAACGCGCACGGCGATGGCCTACTGGCAGAACGGCAAGCTCTACCTGCACGGGTCGACGCAGAGCGTGGCGCGGACCGTGGCGGCCGTGGCCAACTGGGTCGGCATCAAGCCCGAGGAGTTGGTGCTCATCAGCGAGTACACGGGTGGCGGCTTCGGCAGCAAGATTCCGGGTGCCCAGAGCATGGCCATCCCGGCGCTGCTGTCCAAGAAGCTCAACGGCCGGCCCGTCATGATGCGCATCTCGCGCGAGGAAGAAACCTACATCGGCCGCACCCGCCCCGGCTACCAGGGCTGGATGCGGATGGGCTTCAAGAAGGACGGACGAGTCATCGCCGCGGACGTGTTCGTCGTGGAGTCGGCGGGCCCTTACCGGCGTCAGGGCGACCATGCCACCTCCGCGAACAACGCGTCGTTGATGTATCAAGTACCGAACATGCGGTTCCGGGGCGTCTCGGTGGCCACGAACACGCCGCCGCCGACCTCGCAGCGCGCGCCGGGCGGGCTGCAGGCGTCGGTGATGTTCGAGCCGATGATCGATGAGGCGGCGCGCAAGCTCGGCGTGGACCGTGTGGCCATCCGCAAGCTGAACGCCCCCGAGGGCGCGGCGGTCTTCGGTCTGGCCCCGGTGGATGCGCCCCCGGGGCGTCCGCGCAACAAGCTCACGAGTTGCTTCGTCAAGGAAGCGCTCGACAAGGGCGCCGCCATGTTCAACTGGGAGGAGCGCAGGCAGCGCAGCGGCCAGCGCCGCGGCAGCAAGGCGACGGGCGTGGCCGTGGCCACCGGCTCCTACACCGCCGGATCGATTGGCGTGGACGGACTGTGCGTCCTCAAGCCCGACGGCAAGCTGTACATCCATCAGGGTATTGGCAACCTCGGCACGCACTCGGTCATCGACACCGCGCGCGTCATCGCCGAGATGGTCAATATGCCCTGGGACAAATGCGTGGTGGTGTGGGGCAACACCGGCGAGCACGTGCCGTGGAGTTCGATACAGGCCGGCAGCCAGACCACCTACGCACACACGCGCGCCAACTACGCGACGGGCATGGCGCTCAAGCGCAACTTCCAGATGCTGGCGGCCCACGACCTGGGCGGCTCGCCGGACGACTACGACGTCGCCAACGAGCGGGTGTTCCGGAAGGGCAATCCCGGCCGGGCCATCACCTTCGCCAAGGCGGCCGAGCGTGCGATCCAGTTGGGTGGCGCATTCGACGGTCACGAGCTGCCGAAGGAGATCAACGCCATGACGCGAACCTCCGCCACGGCACTTGCCGGGTTGGGCTTGATGGGCGTTGCGCGCGACAACCTGCCGCGCGACGGCTCGACCTACTCGTTCCAGGCGGCTTTCATGGAGGTCGAGGTCGACCTCGAAACGGGCGTCTACGAGATCATCGATTACCTCGCCGTCGCCGACGTGGGCACGGTGGTGAACCCGCGCAGCCTCGGCGGCCAGATTCACGGTGGCGCAGTGCAGGGTATCGGCCACGTGCGCAGCCAGCGACTGGTGTACGACCCGCACTACGGGGCCGCACTCGCCAACCGGCTGCATCACAACAAGCCGCCCACCATCCTCGATATTCCCGTCCAGTTGAAGTGGGCGGCCGTCGAGCTGCCCGATCCGTCCAATCCCATCGGAGCCAAGGGGATTGGCGAACCGGCCATCGGCGCGGGCGCTGGGGCCCTCATCTGTGCGCTGGCCGACGCGGTGGGTGATGGCTTGCTGCTTCGCACGCCAGTGCTCCCCGAGCAGATTCTAATGTCGGTGGCGGCTGGCAAACCGGCTTACGAGCCCCTGACGGCGTTCATCTAGGAGGATCCGATGCCTGCTGCAATTCGCGATGTCATGCCGGCATTCGAGCTGTTCCAGCCCACGAGCGTGGCGGACACGCTCGGGTTGCTGGACCGGCACGGCGCCGACGCCTGGGTGATGGCCGGCGGCCTGGACACGTTCGACTGGCTCAAGGACCGCATCCGCAGGCCGAAGATCGTCGTCGACTTGAGCGGCGTGGCCGAGCTGCGCGGCATCTCGGAGTCGGGTGGCGGCCTCGAGATTGGCGCGCTCACAACGCTCACCGAGGTGGCCAACCACGCGATGGTCAAGGAGCGCTACGCGCTGCTGGCCGAGGCGGCGGGCCTGGTGGCCTCGCCCCAGATTCGCAACCAGGGCACGCTCGGCGGTAACGTGGCGCAAGACGCGCGCTGCTGGTACTATCGCGCCGGGTGGCCGTGTTACCGCGCCGGCGGCAACATCTGCTACGCCGATACGCCGACCTCGGTCAACCGTGAGCATGCCATCTTCGACGCCGACCGCTGCGTTGCCGTCAATCCGTCCGACACCGCCCCGGCCCTCATCGCACTCGACGCGCAGATGGTCATCCGGCGGGGGAGCGCGGAGCGCGTCGTTCCGGCGCAGGAGTTCTTCGTCGGGCCGGGCGTCAACATCACGCGGTTGACGATGCTCGGGCCGGGCGACCTGCTGACCAGCATTCGTATTCCAGGCACCTGGGCGGGTAAGCAGTTCTACTTCGAGAAGGTCCG
>JADZBZ010000085.1 GCA_020851835.1 Acidobacteriota bacterium | reverse complement strand
GGCGCCGGCACGTATGTCTCCCGCAGCCTCAAGCGTGCGGCCAGCACAGGAAGGGTCCATCCCTGCAGCATCGCCGAGAGCAGCACGACAAAGAACACCACGTTGAACAACAGCCGTCCTTCGGGCAGACCGGCCAGAAGGGGGAAGGTTGCCAGAATGATGGGAGCCGCCCCTTTCAGGCCGACCCAGGAGATCAGGACGTGCTCACGAAGGCTGAACCGGAAGGGCGCAAGGAGCGGGACCACCGCGACCGGGCGAGCGACCAGGAAGAGAACGGCCGACACGAGAAGGGCGGGGCCGGCAACGGGCACCAGTTCCGTCGGGGTACTCAGGAGGCCGAGAACGACAAACATCGTGATCTGACCGATCCACGCCAAGCCGTCCATGAACAGAAACGTCTCTCGCTGGAACGCGGTCCGGTTGTTCCCCAGGACGATTCCGGTGATGTAGATGGCCAGAAACCCGCTGCCTCCGGCGATTGCCGCGAGCCCGAATGCGGTCAGGCCGCAGGCGCCGGCGAGCACGGCGTACAGGCCGGGAGCTCCCAACTGGATGCGATTCAACGCGCGAACGGACAGCCACCCGGCACCCAACCCGACCACGCATCCGACACCCATCTGCTGGACGAAGAACGTCAAGAGGCCCAGTCCGAGGTCGAGTCGACCGCTCAGCACTTCGAGCAGTCCCACCGTCAGAAAGATCGCCATCGGATCGTTCGACCCGCTCTCGACCTCCAGTGTGCTCGCCACGCGCTCCCGGAGCAGAAGCCCCCCCGATCGAAGAACCGAGAAGACGGCCGCGGCGTCGGTTGACGCCACGATGCTTCCAAGCAGGAGGCCAATCAGCGGAGGCACGCCAAGGATGCTCGACGCCGCCACGCCAGTGATGCCTGCCGTAACAATGACGCCAACCGTTGCGAGCAGCAATGATGGCTGCCAGACCGCCCGCAGCGCGGACGCACGGGTCTGAAGTCCTCCGTCAAACAGGATGACGGCAAGCGACAGTGTCCCGATGGCGTGGGCGAGGCTGACGTTGTCGAAGTCGATGCCTCCGATGCCGTCCTCCCCGGCGAGCATGCCGATACCGAGGAAGAGGACCAGCACGGGCAGCCCGAGGCGCGCCGAGAACCTGCTCGACACGATGCCCGCGAGCAGCAGCACCGCAGCCAACAGAATCTGGTGGTCGATCAGGAACATGGAGCCTCCCCGGCCGGCAGCAACGACAGTAGAATGGTACGGGAATACGATGGTGGGACACGCCGACTTTCGCATCCTGGTCGCGACCGATGGATCTACGCAGGCTCGCGCAGCGATCGCGGCTGTCGTCGAGGGTCCATGGCCCGATCGAACACGGGTTCGCGCGATCGTGGCGAGGCGGATCCGTGTCCCGCACCGACGGTCGATTCTCTTGTCGGCGCTCGATCGCACCGCCGACGATGCAGCCGACAGTGCACGAGGCGCCCTCGCAGCACGGTGGCCTGGAGCCGAGGCCGTCGTGGTGGACCAGTCGCCCGTCAAGGGAGTGCTCGGCGAAGCCGCGAAGTTCCGTGCGGACCTGATCGTCATCGGCTGGCGCGGTCACGGGGCGGTGCGGCGACTGCTGATGGGTGGGGTCTCGCGCGGTGTCGTCCGGGGAGCTACGTGCGCCGTCCTCGTCGTCAGGCGACGACCCCGACGCGTACGACGAATCGTGATCGGATTCGACGCGTCTCCGAACGCCAGACGTGCGGTGCGGCTGGTCGGCAGGCTGGCCGTGCCTCGAAACGGACGCGTGCTGCTCGTTAGCGTCGTGGAACCGCTTGCGCCGACCTCCCTCGGGCCTCGGGTTGGTGGTATTCGGTCGACGGTGGCTCGTGAAGTGAGGCGTCTCAACACGGCGCGCGCCGAAGCAGCCGCGAAGGCGCTGAACCGCGCCGCCGACGAGCTCAGGCGAGGCGGGTGGCAGGCACGCACCGAACTGAGGAGCGGCGAACCGCTGCGCGCGCTCGTCGATGCGGTGAACGCGTACCAGCCGGAACTGCTGGTCATCGGGGCGAGCGGTTCGAGCGAGGGTGCCCGCCATCTGCTGCTGGGAAGCGTCGCCGACGGCGCCCTCAACCAGTGCCCGGTTCCGGTTCTGCTGGCCCGCTGAGCAGACGGCTGCCCGAGCGGCGTGATTGATGGGAGCCAGTGCGGGCCTTACGCTCCACCTGGCCCTGGGGCCTGGATCGTATCCATGTCGCTTTCGCCCGTCAGATCGTAGCGCACCCTGATGGCATCGCCAATCTGCCGGAGCGCGTCGGGGTACGCCTGTGCGGCGTACCGCCGTTCGTACCCGGCAAGCTCGCGCGCGAGCGCGTGATCTCCGAACACGTCACCGATCCATCGTGAAAAGTCGCCCCGGCGTAAATACCCGGCTCCCTGCGTGGTCTCAAGCCTGTCGAGGAGTGCGACGAACTCACGCAGCGTATGTGCGCGGGCCGGCACTGTGCTCCGGCCGGATCCGAACACGAAGGCACGGCTGTCGGACACCGGCACGTCCACGTACTTCTGCCGGTGTCGAACGTGCGGCGTCAGACGTTCCCCGATGATGAACGTCCGCAGATCATGGCCCGCTTCGTCAGTCACCGGCAAAGCGACGGCCTGGTCGAGGCGGAGGTGCGGCAGTATGTCCCACGCCGAGGGACTGAGATGCCGGCACGCCGGGCAGTGCGTCCGGAGCGACTCGATTTCAGTCGGATCGGATTCCCTCGTGACGAGGATGACCTCGGCCGCGGCAATCAGGTCGGCCGACAGCCGGGATGGCCAATAGGTGACGATGGTGTACCCGTTGAAATCGAGATCCAGCAGTCCTCTGGCGACGGCGTCGTCCAGGAAGTAGTGGCCTTCATCGACGACGATCCGGTGCGGTGTACCGGTGCGGCGCCGTATGACGTTCAACACCGGCAGGACCGAGCCGATGTACTCGCGCTTCTCGTCGTGTGTGAGAGACGACAGATCGAGGACCACGCTGCGGTCCGGATAGCGCAGCGCGTGCTGAAGCGCGCGTGGAGGGGGCGGAGGGTCTTCCCCCCCCAGGACCGTGACACCGGGCATCGCGCCGAGCGTCCGGTAATCGCCTTCCGGGTCGATCACGCAGAGACTGTACCCGTGGAGAATCAGGCGCTCGCACAACAGTCCGGCCAGCCATGACTTGCCGGAGTTCGTCTCACCGATGATCAGGACGTTGCGTCCGCGAACGGCCAGGGAGAATTCGCGGCCGTCCTCCGTGTGCCCGATGAGCAGGCGCCGTCTGGCCCTGACCGGCACTGGCACCCGGCCGCTCGTCGCAACACTTCTGATGAAGTCGCCCACCGCGGCCGCGTCGTGGCCGGCGATCACCAGGTCCGCGGCCGCCTGGAGTGACCGGCTGCCCCACGCGACCGCCGCGCCAACCTCGGCGAATCGAAGCATTTCATGGTCGTTTTCCGCGTCTCCGACGGCGACGGTATTGCGCGGCGACGCCCGGAGCATGTTCAGCGCGGCAGCCAGACCCGTGGCCTTGCTGACCCCCTGAGCCAGAGCCATGACGCGGCTGCGGTTGAACGACAGCACGATCGGCAACTCGAGCTCGCGGATGAGGTCGAGGATCCGGTGAGCGGAACTCGCATCGGCGTCAACCAGGCATTCGCCCGCTCGGAACCTCACGTGCAGATCCTCGAGACGCGTCAGAAGCGCCTGAGGGATCCGTGGTGCCAGGACCGTCGTATGGCCCGTGCCTGGAAAATGGACCACCGCTCCGTTCTCGGCGACAACGACGTCGACGAAGCGGAGTCCGCCAGCGGCTCGTCGGAGATCGTCGAGAATCCGGCCGGTCACGATCATCACGATCACGTCCCGCCGTCGCGCCGCCGCGATGGCACTGAGCACCGCTTCATCCGGGCGATCGTCGCGGGTGATCGTACCGTCGTAATCGAGCGCCAGAACCGACAGTTTCATGCGTTGACTCCAGGGCACCGGCCTGCTTCAACCCATCGAGCAGGAGGTGGAAGTACACCAGTCCGGCATACGGCTGCCACGGCGTGACCGCCCGCCGCACCTCGGCGTAGTCGAGCGACTGCGGACGCCCCAGCCAGCGGGCCATTCGCTTCTGGGCGCCGACGTCATCGCCGGGAAATACGTGCAGGCGCCCGAGTCCCCTCAACATCACGTACTCGGCCGACCACCGACCCACGCCGCGCAACTCGAGCAGACGCTCCCGGGCGACGGGATCGTCTTCCACGGCGACGGACTCCAGATCCAGTTCCCGCCGCACAATCGCGTTGGCGAGCTCGAGCAGAGCGCGGACCTTCTGATGGCTGAGCCCGATCGCCCGGTATCTCTCTGGAGGGAGCCGCGCGATGTCGCGTTCCGCCGGGAAGGCGTAGTGGGTGCCGTGCGGCGTCTCGACGCGCGCGCCCGCGATCGTCGAGAGGCGATTGAGCAGTTCGAGGCCAACCTCCAGTGACAGCTGCTGGCACGCGAAGGCGTTGACCACGGCTTCGAACACGGTCGGAAAGCGGGGCGGCTTCATCCCTCGGAAGGTCTCGGCGAGCGGCCGGAGCCGCGCGTCGTAGGTGGCCAGGCGGTACCAGTCCGTCAGGTCGACTCGAAGTCCAAGCAGGCGGTCCAGAATCAACCGGATCCGTCTGCGCTCCAGCACCGTACGTGGCCGCGGCGTCGCCGTCACGGTCAGGCTCGGTGCCGCCGGCGAACCGGCCTGCCGCACGGCCAGCTCGGTCGGCCGTCCGGCCATCACGATCACGCGTCGATACGTACTGCCATCCCAGCGGTCGACCGCATTGCGGTAACGACGGCGGAGTGCCCACACGGTGAGATCGAGACGGAACGGCGGTATGGGCCGAAGGACGAACCGACCAACGGCCTGGCGGTCACTCGGCACGGGGATTCAGCCCGCCCTTCGCCGGGAGCGGCCGGAGGCGGCGGCTCGCTTGGACGTGGCCGGCCGCCGCGTCTTTGCGTGCACGTACTCCTGCAGGGCGACCGCATTGTTGTGTTGGGTGTCGTGCGAGCTGTAGACGAGCGTGACCGTGCCGCGCCGGGCAGCGGTCACGATCGGTTGCCAGGCCTCCGGTCGGGAGTCGAGCTCACGAAAGTAGCGCCGGCGGAACTCGCTCCACTTGGCCGGATCGTGACTGAACCACTTTCGCAGTTCCGTGCTGGGTCCGGCCTCCTTCAGCCACGCATCGGCATGGAGCGCTGCCTTCGAGACGCCGCGCGGCCACAGCCGTTCGACCAGAAAGCGGGTGCCATCCGTCCGTGAGACCGGGTCGTACGCGCGTTTCAACGTGACCATTGTCCTGCACCTCGTCTCAGTGAACCCTGAACGCCCGCGTGAGCCTGCGTGCCGTACGAGGGACCACCCCTCATCGGGAGGCTGGATGATATGGTAGCGAATGTCGGCCCCGTGAACCTGCTGTCTGCCGTCGTGACGCTCTTCCTGGTGATGGACCCTCTCGGGAACGTCCCGTTGTTCCTGTCCGTGTTGAGGGTCGTCGCTCCGGAACGGCGCCGCACTGTCCTTCTGCGCGAGGTCGCGTTGGCGTATCTCGTACTCGTGACGTTTGTGCTGATCGGCGACTCTCTCTTGCGATTCCTCGGCCTCGAACAGCCAGCCGTCGGCATCGCCGGCGGCATCGTGCTGTTCCTGATTGCCTTGCGGATGGTGTTCCCCCCAGAAGGGGGCGCCACGGCCCCGAGTCCCCAGGGTGAGCCGTTCATCGTTCCCCTCGCGATCCCGCTTCTGGCCGGCCCGTCAACGCTGGCGACGCTGCTGCTGCTGCAGTCGGCGACACCGGCGTCGACCGGCCCTCTGCTGCTCGCACTCACGATCGCCTGGGCTGTCAGCAGCGCGATCCTCCTATCCTCGACGTCTCTCTATCGAGTGCTACGCGAGCGCGGGCTGATGGCCATGGAACGACTGATGGGAATGCTGCTCGTCATGGTCGCCGTTCAGATGCTGCTCAACGGCGTAAGGGTGTTCCTCCAAGGCGAATGACAACCCGGGGTGCCGGCGCGCGATTGCCGAGCCTTTCACGATGGTGAGATCGTCGAGAAAGGAGCTGGCGTGACACCGCCGGTCGTTTTCACCATCGGCCACTCGACACGCCCGATCCGGGACTTCATCCGCCTTCTCAGGGCACACGACATCCAGCGAGTCGTCGACGTCCGCACCATCACGCGGTCGCGGCACAATCCGCAGTTCAACCGCGACCGTCTGTCCGCCGCGTTGCACGGTGCGCGGATTCACTACCGGCACCTGCCCGGATTGGGCGGGCTGCGCCGGGCCACGCGCGATTCGCCGAACCTGGGGTGGCGGAACGCGAGCTTTCGTGGCTATGCCGACTACATGCAGACGCCGACGTTCAGACAGAGCCTGGACCGGTGCGTCGAACTGGCGAAGCAGGAGCGCCTCGTGTTGATGTGCGCTGAGGCCGTTCCGTGGCGCTGCCACCGCTCGCTAATTGCGGATGCGCTGCTGGCCAGAGGCATCGAGGTTCGCGAGATCACGAGCGGCGTTCGGACGCAACCTCACTCACTGACACCGTGGGCGCGGGTAACCGGAACCGTCGTGACCTATCCGGGCCCGGCCCCGCCCGAGCACCGGCGACATGCTCCGCGTCGCCCGACCTGACTGCTGCGCTCGAGACCCGCGGGCGCGGCGGGCCGAATCTCGTCACGACGTGATCGTCACCGGCCGGGGCTTCTTCCCGTGCAAGGGCTTCAGTCGCCGCCGCTGAACGCTTCGCCGGACAGCCTCGCCAGTGGCACTGATCGCCGAATTGATCGCGCGCTGTAGCGCCGAGTCCGTCCGCTCGACGACGACGCTCGGCAAGCCGCTGACAACGACCTTGATGACACATCGGTGATCGACACCGCCCTTCGGCCCGTTGACGTCGGAGAGCCGAACACTGATGCGTTCGATGGATGAAGCGAACTTTCCGAGTCTCATGCCGAGCTTTCGGGCGATGTTGTCCCGATCCGCCTGGTCCAGCATGGCGCCAATCACCCGTACGTGCGCCGGCGGGGCCGCCAGCGCGCGATCTCGCGCGCGTTTGGTCACGCGGGGGACTGCTGTCGGAAGCGGCGCTCGCTGCACGGGTTGCCTTGTTGGCCGTCGCCCGCTGCGCGGTCCGGTCGGCCCCCGCGGCGCCCGGCCACCCGGAATCTGGCCGCCGCCCGGAGGCCGCCGGAGCGGCGGCCGTTCAATCCGCACGGTGGGCCGCACGGCGCCACGGCCGAGCTGGTCAAGGACGTCGGTGGTCGTCACCAGCCCGACCACGCTGTCGTTCTTGGCAACGAGCAGACATCCAATCGTGCGCCCTCGCAT
The DNA here is from genome assembly GCA_020851835.1 of Acidobacteriota bacterium. Classification (GTDB taxonomy): domain Bacteria; phylum Acidobacteriota; class Vicinamibacteria; order Vicinamibacterales; family UBA2999; genus VFZN01. Next base: position 247 of record JADZBZ010000085.1, on the reverse strand, counting down.
CAAGGTGGCGGCCTGACGAAGCGTCGGCTCGGGGCTGGCGCGCCCGACGTCGGCCGCCATGACTTCGCGCACGAGGCGCCCGTCCAGGAGCATCGTCGCTCGTTTGCCGAGGTCGCGCTCCGACACGATTCCCGCTGTCCGTGCGCCATCTACGACGACGAGGTGGCGACTGCGGTGTTGCCGCATCCGGGCCCGGGCGGTACGCACGAGTTCATCGGGGCCGATGGTGACCACTCCAGCGCTCATG
>JADZBZ010000084.1 GCA_020851835.1 Acidobacteriota bacterium | reverse complement strand
GCGTACCGGTGCGACACATCATCCCCCCGGCCCGCCGCTCGCCGCGGCCATCCAGGCGAGCGGTGTATGACTTGATGGTGTTTGGTGGAGTTTGTCTTATGCGCAGATTAGGTGTCCTCACTGTGGTTGCGTGTGTGCTCGCCGCGATGCCCACGCTCTCCACGGCCCAGACGTTCCTTGGCGGCGTTCGCGGAGCCGTCAAGGACGCCCAGGGCATCATCCCCGGCGTGACGGTCTCGCTGGTGAACGAAGAGACCGGTATCTCCCGGGAGACGGTCTCCAACGACTCGGGTGAATACTCGTTCCCGGCCGTGTCGGCCGGTCTCTACACGGTGCGCGCGGGCCTGGCCGGCTTCAAGACCTTCGAGCGCCAGGGCATTCGCATCGCCACCCAGACGTTCGTCACGCTCGACATCGTCCTGGAGGTGGGCACGCTCCAGGAGACCATCACGGTGACCGCGGATGCACCGCTCATCGAAACCTCGAACGCGTCGCATGCGGATGTGCTCGACGCCAAGACGCTCGAATCGCTGCCCAGTGTCGGTCGCAACGTCTTCCTGATGGCCGTGACGGTGCCGACGGTGCAGAGCAGCGGCGACACGCACTGGAACCGGATGCAGGATCAATCCGGCGCCTCGACCATTTCGATGGGCGGCGGCGGCGTGCGCGCGAACAACTACCTGCTCGATGGCTTCCCGATCACCGACCTCGTCAACCGCTCGACCGCCAACCCGAGCGCCGAGATGGTGGAGGACGTCCGCATTCAGGTGCACACCTATGACGCCGAGATGGGACGCACCGGCGGCGGCGTATTCAACACGACGGCGCGCTCGGGCACCAACGCGTTCCACGGCTCGGGGTTCTACCTGACCCGCCCCAACGCGCTCGTGGGCGCGAACTTCTTCAACAAGATCCGCGACATCCCGAACGCCGAGCAGGGCTGGAAGAACGCGGGCGGCGGGGTGGGTGGACCCATCTTCCGCGGCAAGACCTTCTTCTGGGGCGCGGGCGAAGTGTACCGCGACTCTCAGTCGCAGAACACGGGGCTGCATGTGCCGACCTCGGCCATGCGGAACGGCGATTTCTCCGGACTCGTGGACGACGCCGGGCGCATAATCCCCATCTACGATCCGCTCACCACCGATGCGGCCGGCAACCGCCAGGCCTTTCCCGGCAACATCATCCCGGCCAACCGCATCAGCTCGGTCGGCCGCGCGTTCGTCTCGGCGTTGCCGCTGCCGACCCTGAATCAGAATGTCGACGATGGGAACGTCAACATCCCGGCGCAGGACATCCTGGACAACAAGGCTGCACAGGGCTCGATCAAGCTCGACCACCACTTCAGCGACTCGATCTCCCTCAGCGGGCTCTACATGTACCAGACGACGTCCGAGCCCGACGCCAACTACTATCCGGAGGCGAAATACGCCGCCGAGAGCTATCAACTGGATCGCACCATTCACGTGGCGGTGCTCAACAACACCTACATCCTCAACCCCTCGACGGTGGCCAGCCTGCGGTGGGGGACGAACATCTTCAATGACAACTACAGCCTGCCGTACCCCTTCGACATGCGCGAGGTGCCCGGCATCAACCCCGCCTTCGCCAACTCGCTGACGGTGCAGAAGTTTCCGTCTCTGAACCTGACGGGTTACGACGGCACCGGCTTCTCGGGACAGTCCGACACGAAGTACTACTCGTGGGGGCTGAACGGGTCCGTCACCCGGCTGGCCGGGTCGCACAGTCTCAAGATCGGGGCCGACTACCGCATCCTCGGCGTGGACACGCTCAGCTACGGCCAGTCGGCTGGCGACTACACCTTCAACGGCCGTTTCACGGGCGCCAACGCGAACAACCCGGGCAACACCGGGAACGCGATTGCCGACCTGATGCTCGGCTATCCGTTCTCGGGCAGCCTCTCGCTGACCAGCCCGTTCAACGACTATCTCAACTACTACGGCGGCTTCGTTCAGGACGACTGGCGCGTGAACGACAAGCTGACCGTCAACTTCGGCGTGCGCTTCGAGCACGAAACGGGGCTCACCGAGAAGGACAACAAGCTGGTGGTCGACTTCGATCGAGCCACGGCCAGCCCCCTGAACGTCGTCATCCCCGCCGATCCGGTGGCCGGCACGCCGGCGCGGCAGGTCTTGGGCGGGCCCGTCTACGCCGGGCAGAACGGCGCTAACGAGTACGTGGGCAACCCCCCGGCGGTGAAGATCTCACCGCGGGTGGGCATGGCGTACAGCCTCAACGAGCGCACGGTGGTTCGCGGCGGGTACGGCATGTTCTGGGCGCCGTGGCAGTCGGGCTCGCAGAGCACGCCGGGCTACGCGCAGACGAGCACGCTGCAGCAGGATGTGCTCGTGCCCATCACCGCCATCAATAACCCGTTTCCCGGCGGGCTGCTCCCCGTCTCGGGCAACGCCCTCGGCGCGCTCACGGGCGTCAGCAGTTCGCTCACCTACATCGACCCCGACCGCGACGCGCCTCGGGTGCACCAGTACTCGCTCGACGTGCAGCGTCAGCTGCCGGGGGACATGAGCATTGGCCTCACCTACATGGGGTCGACGGGGCACCACCTCACGTGGGGCGGCACCTCCTCCGGGGCGGTCAACATCAACCAGGTGGATCCGCAGTATCTGCCGCTCAACAACGTGGACGGGCGCAACCGGCTCACCGAACTCGTGCCCAACCCGTTCTACGGCAACCCGGCGGCCGGAGGGTTTGCCAGCCGGACGACGCTGCCGCGCAACCAGCTGCTGCGGCCCTTCCCGCAGTTCGGCGACGTAAACATGGTCTACAGCACGCTCGCCCGATCGCAGTACAACGCGGGTGTGATCTCCCTTACCAAGCGCGCGAGTGGCCTGTGGGGCGGGCGACTCAGCTACACCTACAGCAACCTGAAGGACAACCAGTGGAATCAGGGTAACTACTACTCGAATGCCCCGGGCATCCTGAACAACTACACGGCCCTCCCGTGGTCCAGCGACTACAATCCCGACGCCGAGTACGGCACCAGCCGGCTCGACTCGCCGCACAAGCTCGTGGCGAGCCCCATCATCCGACTGCCGTTCGGCGAGGGGCAGCGCTGGCTCAACAGCGGCGCCGGGAACCTGATCGCGGGTGGATGGACGGTGTCGCTGGTCATCCAGATGCAGAGCGGCTTCCCGCTGGGCGTCAGCCAGAACGTGAACAACACCAACCTGCTCGGCGCCAGCCAGCGGCCCAACGTGGTACCCGGGGTCGATCAGGGCGTGTCGGGCAGCATCACGGACCGGCTGCGGGCCGACCCGTCGGACAACCTGTACCTGAACCCGGCTGCGTTCAGCCAGGCACCCGCGGGCACCTTCGGTAACGCGCCGCGCCTCATCGACGTCTACTCGCCGTGGCGTAACTCCACCGACATGGCCATCAACAAGGACTTCGGGCTGGGCGGGTCGCGGGCGGCGACGCTGCGGCTCGAGGTGATCAACCTCTTCGACAATCCCTGGTACGCCGCGCTCTCCAGCACGGCCCAGGGGAACCAGAACTTCGGCCGGGTCACCGCCCAGG
>JADZBZ010000083.1 GCA_020851835.1 Acidobacteriota bacterium | reverse complement strand
TCCTGGAACCGCCTCTGGGACATGACGCTGACCCCGATGGTCAACAGCCTGCTCGGGACAGCGCCGTCGAGCACCCTGGCCCTCGACAACGTGTCCTATTGGTTCAAGGTGCTGGCGCAGCACTACGGACCGGCGTCCCCGTTCATCGACGTCACGCGGTCTCTCGACGTGGCCCTCTGGTTCGCCCTGCACGAATCGACCAGCAACGACGTCCTCTACGCGCTGACGCAAGGCGACACCCAGATGCCATGTCGGTGTCCGTCGCTGTCGCTGGCACCGACAACCACGGCATCGGGCTGGCTGTACGTGCTGGACGTGCCAGTCTGGGACGGTACAGGTGTGCCGCGACACGGCGAGCTGGTAGACCTCGAGGGCGGTCCGCCGTTCGTGGCCGACGCGCCGCGCGTGCAGCGCCAGCACGGGAGCCTCATCGCCGCGGAGACCGATGTCGACGGCGGTGACCTGGCCGCCTGCTACGCCTGCCCGCCCATCCCGGTAGGCTCTCCCTTCAGCGGCGTCCCGTTGCTATCACGCCCGCCGCAGTACTTCTTCCCCTCACCCGAGGACGATGAGTGGTTCGCGCGCCTGTTGCGGGCGCCGTTCATCCCGCAGCCCGATGGGGAGTTCGGCTACGCCTACCGGCAATCTCTCGGCGTCTACCTGGTGACCCCCGGAGGCACGGCCGATCAGGTCGCGCCGTTCGTCGAACGCCAGGTCCGGCATCTGCCCCCGCTCACACGGCTGTTCCTTCGGTCCAGCACCCGGGCAACGCAGCTGGCCGACATCATGGGCGCCTATCATGAGGCAGCCACGTACGTCTCCCTGGAGGCGCCGCTCCTCAGCGCCTTTCCACCCGTGACGCAGCTCTGGAACGAGAGCCTTCTATTGACGGCGCTGCCGGACTCGACCGAGCCCGAGGAAACACCCGGCGGCGCGTTGCTGCCCGCCGTGTCTCTGCGGAACGTCCTGCTGGAGTTCAGCCCGATCGACTGGGCCTTCCGTGAAACGCCCGGCGAAGCCAGCTACGTCCAGACCCAGTGCCGTGCGATCTGGCTGGTGCGGCGAGATGAAGCCTTCATCGTGACGCTGTTCCTGACCACCTCGGCCCAATCCGATGTTGAAATACACGTCCTGCACGTCGAGTTCTCGCCACGCGAGGGTACCTTCGCAATCGTCGGCTCCGATTCCAGTCGGACACCGTTGGCTCAGAGCGCCGAGGCCAAGCCGTTCTTCGTCGCACTGGCTGTGCTCCGTGAGCTGTTTCCCGGTATCAAGCCCGAGGCCAGCTTGGGAATTCAGATCGACCGCAAGGGCTTTCTGGCGTTGAGAAGGGCGACGGCTCGCCTGGTCCGGCCGCTCGCGGACCCAGCGGGCCTTCGCCTGCACTTCGTCCGATATCGTCACGCAGACCAGCGCTTCGAGGGGCCGCTGCCCATCGACGAGGTGCCGCCGCCCGCCCTGCTGGAACTGGAGCTCCGCTCGCCATTCGAACGCCTGATTGGCCTGGAATCCGTCTTCGGACGGGCACGCTCCGTCACCATGGACGGTTTCAAGCTGTCGTTCCCCGCGCCGCCGGATGGCGGACACTCCGCCGACGCGGCGCGGGATCTGCTGAGCCGGTTCCCACTCGCCTGATCTGACAGGAAGGCGCCATGACGAAGCTGCCGTCGGAGCGAGAGTGGGTATTCGGCCTCTTCGACTCGATGCTGGAGGAACCGGATGACCAGCAGCGTCTGGTCTTCGTCTTCCGCCATCCGGTCCTGCTGTCGGCAGACGCCCAACGCCTGCTGCAGGAGTCCGGGCGCGACGATCGGATGCTCTTCATGCTGGACAGCTTTCGGCGTCGTCTCTGGGACGAGCCCGAACGCTACCCGCGCGGTCTCGGGCCGCTCGATTCCCTGCTCGAGGGCCTGCGCGATCGTTCACTGACGATGGCGGCCGCGCGCGCGCAAGCCGTGCAACCCGCAACAGCCGGCTTGCTGTCGAACACCTACGTCAAGGTCCTGTTCGAGCCGCTGGTCAAGGAGGTCTGGGACGGCAAGGCGTACGCCGCGCAAGCCGCAGAGGTCGTGCTCGACAGCGCATTTGCGATGCCGTTTCCGAACCTCGGCATTCACCCACGGGTTGGCGCGGTTCGCGGGTTCGTCCTCGTCGTCCATGCCGCCCTGACCAAGAACCCGGACGGCCATCTGCTTGAGCGCGCCCACGACGTGGGCGCCTGGCTGCTGCAGGCGTTGCCGTGGCCGCCGGAGCGCCGCGGCGACTTCCTGCACGAGTTGGGGGTGATGGATCTGGACGCCTACGCGTCGCAGTGGCCGGCCGGCCCCGGATACCTGGACGAGATCCGTCCGTGGCTGGCCCGTGCGGTTCATCCGATGCCCGAACCGGCCGTCGCCCTCTCTCGCGCGAGCCGTCTGCTGGCCAAGGCCGGTGACCTGCGCGCCGGGAGCGAGGAGGCCGGGGAGACGTGGAAGGCCCTGCTGCAGGCCCGGATCTTCGAGGCGTCCGCCCGCGGCGCAGAGCCGGACCGCGCCGAGCTGAAGTCGATCGCGAGCCGGGCGCTCGCCCACTTCGCCGCACGTCCAGACTCCGACGCGGCGCAATGGGTGGCGCGGGCCGTCGACGCCTACCATCTCGCGTGACGCAAGCGCCCCTGCGGCTCTGGGCATGGTTCAGCTAGAGCGTGTGGGATCGCCGCCGGCACGTACGTCCCTTCGTGACCAGTGCCCCCCGCTCGTGATAAAAATACGTGTTCGGCATTCTAGAGGAGCACATACATGGCGCATGACACCACCCGTCGGGACGTTTTGAAGACCGGTCTGGCCGCGGCCGGGCTGGGGTTGCTGGGCCTGCCCGAGTGGGCGCTGCCCGTTCTGGCGCAGGGTGAAACGGTGGTGCCCTTCGGCGACTGGCCGGAGAAGTTCGACCCCAACCCGGCGCCGGATCGCCGTCTGTTCGACACGCGCAGCATCAGCGGCCCCTACACGCCGAAGGATCAGTTCTTCACCACCCAGCACTACGGCCACCCCGTGGTAGACCCGGCCACCTACCGGCTGAAGGTGTCGGGGCTGGTGGATCGGCCCGTCTCGTTGTCGCTGGACGAAATCCGCAAGATGGGGACGACCGAGCTCATCGCCGGCTTCGAGTGCTCGGGCAACCGCCGGCCGCTGCAGGCCCTCATCGGCAACGGCCGCTGGACCGGCATGCCGGTTCGCACCGTGCTCGAGCGCGCAGGCCTGAAGGCCCACGCTCAGGAGATCGTCTTCTTCGGCGCCGACCGCGGCAAGGAAGAGGTGGAGTTCCGCTCCCAGAAGTTCAACGTCGAGCAGCAGTTCGGTCGCAGCCTGCCGCGCGACAAGGCCATGGCGGCCGAGCCGTTCCTGGCCCACTCGCTCAACGGCGAGCCGCTCACCCTCCACCAGGGCGCACCGCTCCGTCTCATCGTGCCGGGCTGGTACGGCGCGCCCAACGTGAAGTGGGTGACGAACATCCACGCGCAGGAGGATCAGTACCTCGGCAAGTTCCAGGCCCGCTGGTACCGCACGCTCAAGGGCGAGATGATCGACGGCGAGATGAGGTGGGTGGAGACTGCCATCACCCACCATCAGCTCAAGTCGTTCGTCGCGCGCGTCACCAAGGCCGGCAATCAGTACAAGGTGCTCGCCATCGCCCTCAACGACGGCACGCCGCTCAAGTCGGTCGAGCTCAAGCTGGACGATGGTCCCTGGCAGGCGATGACGGCCGACCCGTCCACCAGCGCCAAGTACGGGTGGAAGTTCTACACTTTCAACTGGAGCGGCGCCACGCCCGGCGAACACGCCCTGATCTCGCGCGTGACCGACGCCACCGGCAAGGTGCAACCGACCGCCGAGGAGCTCGAGTCGAAGAAGACGTTTCTCGAGGACAACTCGCAGCAGCCGCGCAAGGTGACGATCGCCTAGCGGCCTCTCTCACCTCTTCAGGTGCCGGGTACATGGGTGCCCGGCACCCGCCGTCCTTCGCGGCGTCTCCGCCCGCCAGCCCCGCCAGGCCCAATCCGTCGCACGCGACGTCCCTACCCCAGCCGCTTCGACGACCTGAGCGTCGCCAGCCCCAGCACCGCCACCCCCCACGCCAGAAGCGCCAGCGCCTGCGGCCACAACACCTCCAGCCCAACGCCCTTGAGGAAGATGCCGCGCACGATGACGAGGAAGTAGCGCAGGGGAATCAGGTACGTGAACGGCTGAATC
>JADZBZ010000082.1 GCA_020851835.1 Acidobacteriota bacterium | reverse complement strand
CGGCGTAGGCGGCCATCAGCCCGTACTCGATACCGTTGTGCACCATCTTGACGAAGCGGCCGGCGCCCGATGGGCCGCAGTGCAGGTAGCCGTGCTCGGCGGTGCCGCCCAGCGCGTCGCGTCCCGGCGTGCGAGCCAGGCTGCCCGCACCGGGCGCCAGCGTCTTGAAGAGAGGCTCGAGGTGCGCCACCACGGCCGGCTCGCCGCCGATCATCAGGCAGTAGCCGCGCTCGAGGCCCCATACGCCGCCGCTCGTGCCCATGTCCACGTAGTGGATGCCGTGCGGCTCGAGCCGCGCGGCGCGGGCGATGTCGTCGTGGTAGTGCGAATTACCACCGTCGATGACGATGTCGTCCGCGTGCAGGAGGGGGATCAGGGCGTCGAGCGTCCGATCCACCACGGCCGCGGGCAGCATCAGACAGATGGTCCGCGGACGGTCGAGCCGGTTGACGAAGTCGTCCAGCGAGGCCGCGCCGGTGGCGCCCTCGCGGCCGACGGCGTCCACCGCCTCCGCCGACAGATCGTAGGCGACACAGGCATGGCCGCCGCCCATCAAGCGCCGCACCATGTTCGCGCCCATGCGCCCCAGCCCGACCATGCCCAGTTGCATTGTCTCCCCTTTCGCAATCCGTCCAGAAAAATCCGCGACAAACGTGTCCAGATCCTTGAGACTACACCCTGATGCCATCCTTCCTCATCGCCGGATCGCCCGCCGCCGTGGCTGAGGCCGTGGCGGGGCGGGTCGAGGGCGTGGCCGCCGAGGCCATCGCCGCGCGCGGGCGCTGGGCCGTGGCGTTGCCGGGCGGCTCGGTGGCCGCGACGTGCTTCCCGCGTCTGGTGACCGCCACGCTGGACTGGTCCCGGGCCGAGGTGTTCTTCGGCGACGAGCGGGCCGTGCCGCCCGATGCGCCCGACTCGAACTTCGGGCTGGCCCGCCGGCTGCTCCTGTCGCACGTGCCGTTGAGCGGCGATCACGTGTACCGGATGGCGGCCGAGCCCGCCTCGCTCGATGAAGCTGCCGCCGACTACGAGCGAACGCTGGCCTTGGTGCTGGGCGATCCGCCAACGCTCGATCTGGCCCTGCTCGGCGTGGGCGAGGACGGGCACGTGTGCTCGGTGTTTCCCGGCGCCCCGACGCCTCATGCTGCCGAGGGGTGGGTGGCGGCCGTCCGCGAGGCGCCGAAGCCCCCGCCAGACCGGCTCACGCTGACGCTGGCCACGCTCGTCGCCGCGCGCCATGTCATGGTGGTGGCCATGGGGACCGCGAAGGCAGCGGCCATTCGCGCGGCCCTTGAAGACGCCGCGTCGACGCTGCCGGTGGCGCGCGTCGCCCGTGCGGCCCGCGACGTGCGATTCATCCTCGACGCCGGCGCCGCCAGCGCGCTCGGTCACGCCCCGTCCGCGTAGGACCGGCGCCGGTCCTACGGCCCTCAGCGGCGGGACGGCACCCACCCGGCGTGCGGCGGCTCGCGGCGTCAGGCGCCCGGCGGCACCGGGCCGTTGGCCGCGCCCAGCCGCTGCTCGATGCGCGCGAGGGTCTGCTGCTGCTCCTCGATGATCCGCGCCAGCCGCATCCACTCCTGCTCGCGCAGCAGGTCCAGCTTGGTGTGCAACGCCAGAATCTCCATCTCGGCGCGCACGTTCACCTCGTAATCACTCCGTGCGTCGGATCGGTCGCGGGCCGCCTGGCGGTTCTGGCTCATCATGATTACGGGCGCCTGCAGCGACGCCAGGCACGACAGCACCAGGTTCAGCAGGATGTACGGATAGGGATCGAAGGGCCGTGCCAGCTCCTCGTTGAGCGCCATCCAGCCGAACATCGCGATGAAGAACAGCCCGATGAACGTCCAGCTGCCGCCGAAGAGCGCTACGCTGTCGGCGATGCGCTCGCCGAACGTGGTCTGCTCGTCGAAGGCACGGTTGGGATCGCGAATCGACGGTTGGCGGGTGAGCAGGCTGGTGATGACACCCCGTTCGATGTTGCCTAGTCGCCGCAGCCGCTCCTCCAGCGTCAGTCCGGCCGAGGCCGCGGTGGTAGAGACGTTCTGCGCGGCCACGGTGGCGTGACGGAGCATGCGCAGGGCCAGCAGCAGCGCGACGGCGCCCACCAGCGACACGAGGACATGACCCACGATGTTCTCCGGCGCGATGATACCGAGCCAGCGGAAGAGCCACCCGCCGACCAGGCCGCCGAGCCATCCCGTGATCAGGTCGCCCAGCAGGCCGAAGTCGCGCCGGCTCCGCATCGCGGTGCGCACCAGCCACCCCGTCCCCAGCCCGGTTGCCGTCCACGTCAGAAGTTCCAGCACGCTCCGCTCCCTTCGTCAGTCGTCTGCCGTCTGCCGAGTGTAGACCGGCCCCGACCTCCGGCGTTACTTGACGGTGCCCGGTCGCAGGGACGACGATGGCGCGTGCGCGTCCTGGTGGTCGAAGATGACCCGAGCATCGCCACCTTCGTGGCCGGCGGCCTCCGGCAGGAAGGCTACGCGGTGGACATCGCCGACAACGGCGTGGACGGCCTGGAACTGGCGCGCGGCGCGCCGTACGACGCCGCGGTGGTGGACGTGATGCTGCCCCGCCTCGACGGGTTGAGCCTGGTGACGGCGCTGCGGCGCGCGGGGGTTACGGTGCCGGTGCTGTTCCTGAGCGCGCGGCACTCGGTGGACGATCGCGTGAAAGGTCTGCAGACCGGCGGCGACGATTATCTGACCAAGCCCTTTGCCTTTCCCGAGCTGCTCGCGCGCGTGCAGGCGCTGGCACGGCGCGGCCAGCGCCCTCTCGAGTCCACCGAGCTAACGGTAGCCGGCCTGCGTCTCGACCGGCTGACGCGGCGCGTCGATCGCGCCGGTGTCTCCATCGAGCTCCGCCCCCGCGAGTTCGCCCTGCTCGAGTACCTGATGCGCCACCCCGGCAAGGTGATCTCCAAGGCGATGATCGTGTCCCACGTCTGGGACTACAGCTTCGATACGGGCACCAACGCCGTGGACGTGCTGGTCCACCGGCTGCGCGAGCGGATCGACAAGCCCTTCGAGCCCAAGCTCCTCCATACTGTCCGCGGCGTCGGGTATGTCCTCAAGGCGGAGTGACACCGTGCGCCCTGCCCTGGCCCTGCGGCTGGGGCTCTGGTACGGCGCGTCGTTTCTGGTCAGCGCCATCGCGCTGTCGGTCTTCACCTACGTGCTGCTGGCGCGGGCGCTCGCCGCGCAGGATCACAACGTACTCGAGTCGATGCTCGCGCGCTACACGGCCGAGTTCCAGCGCGGCGGTCTCGTGGGCCTCCAGCACCTCATCGCGGCCGACGAGGGCGAGGGTCGTCACGAGCGGCTGCTGGTGCGCGTGGTGGACGCGCGTACCGAAATCGTCTATTTCTCGGAGCCGCCCGGGTGGGGCGGATTCGACCTTTCGGTGCTCGACCGGCCGCTCGCCCGCGATTCCGAGTGGACCACCATCGCCCATCCGCCCGACGGCTCGGTGCTCGAAGTGGGCACGCGGCGAATCGGCGGCGGCGTGACCATCCAGGTGGGGCGCAGCTCGCACGTGCGCGACGACCTGCTGGCCAACTTCCGGGCGCGGTCGCTCGAGGTGATGCTACTCACCGCACTCATCGCGGCCGCCGGAGGGCTCGTGCTCACCTACGTCGGCCTGGCACCGCTCCGGGCGCTCGAAAACACCGTGCGATCGATCCTCGCCACGGGGCGCTTCGACGCGCGCGTCGCCACGACGGGCACCCGCGATCCCCTCGACGAGCTGGGCTCGCTCGTCAACGACATGCTCGGGCGCATCCAGACGCTGCTGGCCGGCATGCGTGGCGCTCTCGACAACGTCGCCCACGACCTGCGCACGCCGCTCACCAGGTTTCGCAACGTCGCCGAGGCGGCGCTCGTCTCGGGCGATCCTGCGGCCGTGCGCGACGGGCTGGCCCACGCGCTCGAGGAGGCCGGCCGCGTGAACGCCACCCTCACCGCCCTGATGGACATCTCGGAGGCCGAAACCGGCACGATGCGCCTGGCGCTCGGTGCCGTCAGCCTGCGCGAGGTGGCCGATGAAGCCGTGGCGCTGTACGCGGATGAGGCCGAGGAGAAGGGTGTGGCCCTGCGGTCGGCCATCGATCCCGCGGTGCACGTGCATGGCGACCCGACCCGACTGCGCCAGGTGCTGGCCAACCTCATCGAGAACGCCGTGAAGTACACGCCGGCCGGCGGTCGCGTGGACGTCGAGGCAGAAGCGCGAGACGGTGCGGTGACCGCCTCGGTCCGAGACACGGGTCCGGGCATCGAAGCCGAGGACCTGCCGTTCGTGTGGGATCGGCTCTATCGGGGTGACGTCAGCCGCTCGGCGCGCGGCGTCGGTCTGGGGTTGTCGCTGGTGAAGGCCATCGTCGAGGCACATGGCGGGACCGTGGCCGTCGACTCCACGCCGGGCCGCGGCAGCGTGTTCTCGCTCACCCTGCCGGCGGCGCGACCCTGACGCCGTGCGGGCCGGCCCCGATCCCGCGAGGGGAACGGCGGCCGGCCACGGCCACGGCGCGAATGCTCAGGGCTTCTTGGTTGCGGAGGCCGGGGCATGCGGCATGGAGGCCGCCACTTCGATACGGTCGGCCACCCTCGAGCTGCCGTTCATGACGTAGCGCACCTTCACCTGATGGCCGATGGCCTGGCTCATATCGCTCGCCTGCACGGTCTTGGTTCCTTCCACGATCTGGGCGCTCGAGCCGAGCGAGAAGGTCATCTCGTGCGTGCCCTGCTTGACGACGACCGACGTGGCGTCGATGCGTTCGAGTTGGCCGGCCGCCCAGGCCTCGCGCGGCTTCACCGGAGCCGCCGCTGCTTTGGTGGAGGAGGCCGTCGCTTTGGCCG